>JACOYM010000037.1 GCA_016181905.1 Candidatus Pacearchaeota archaeon
TTGGAACAGGGGCAAAAATAGATGCTCCAAAGGAGCATATTGGCAAGAAGGTTTATGTTCTTGTTAGAAAGAATTAGTACGCAAAGCCGTAAAAACATAAAGATTTTTAAACAAGGGCATATAACTATAAAAATAAAAAGAGGGCAAAATGGAAAAGGTAAAAAAGATTGTTGTTTTGCGCCTCGGTGGAAGCCTGATTGTGCCAAATGAGATTGATTTTGAGTTCCTTGAAAAATTCAAAAGCGCAATTGAAAAGCTGAAGGCGAGGCATAAGTTTGTTGTTGTCTGCGGCGGGGGGAGCATAGCAAGAAAATATATCAAGGCATTAAAGGAGAAAGGCCTTTCGCAGAAAATACAAAGCATGGCAGGCATTGCTGTAACAAGATTAAATGCAAGGTTTATGACATATTTCTTCGGCAGAGATGCCAACCAGGGCATTCCTCATGACATGGGGCAGGTTGAAGGATTGCTGAGAAAGCATGATGTTGTGTTTTGCGGCGCCTTAAGGTATGCCCCGCAAGAAACATCAGACGGGACTGCTGCAAAGCTTGCTAATTTCTTCAGGGCAGATTTTATTAATTTAACAGCTGTTCCTGGCTTATACACAAAAAACCCGGCAGAGCATAAAGATGCCAGGTTTATTCCTGAAATATCCTGGAAAGAGTTTTATAAAAGAGCTGTTAAAATAAAATACAAGCCGGGGCAGCATTTCATTCTTGACCAGCATGCAGCAAGAATAATTATGAAGCGCAAAATAAAAACATATATAATTGGAAAGGAATTAAAGAATTTTGAGAATGTTCTTAAGGGAAAAAGGTTCAAAGGAACCTTGATTGATAAATAATTGGCACGGCAAAAAATGATAGATACAGACAATTTGAATGACGCAAGAAAGAAGATAGAAATAAAAGCAAAGGAAGGAAGCAAGGTAATTGTAAAAGGAAGGGATGACAGCTTCAACAGGAAAATCCTGGAAAACAAAAAAGTAAATATTTTGCTGAGCCCTGAAAAAGGTTATAAAAAGGACAAATTAAAGCAGGGCGATTCGGGCTTGAACCATGTTCTATGCAGGATTGCAAGCCAGAACAACATTGCAATCGGGATAGATTTTGAAGAGATGCTTGACAAAAAAGAGGATGAGGGAAAAAAACAACTGGCAGAGCATCTTAGAAGAATTATGCAGAATATCAGGCTGTGCAAAAAGGCTAAGACAAATATGATTCTGATGAACAAGTCGGGCAGGGATGATTATGATTTAAGGGCTTTTTTAACAACCCTGGGCATGCCGACCGATATGGCAAAGAGGGCTGTTGAAGAGCATTAATCTTTTTTTTCTCTGTAATTTATTATCCCTTCCAGCTCATTTTTCTGGCAATCTGGCATGCTTGTATAAACCGCCTTTATTTTTGAGCCATTGTAATGTTTTGCAATGTAATCCCTATCGAATGTCGGCGAGTCTGGTTTTATAGTGCCATCTGCAAGACACTCTAAAAATATTATCTTATTTTCTGCACATAATGCAAACCTTAATTCTTTTGCTTCCTTCCTGCCATTTTCTTCTGCCATTTTTTATTTTTTGTTTTATTCAAAAGCCTATTCAAACACAATGCCTGCGTAGCCTACAGCATTGCTCCATTCTTTTAGAACATCGCCGGAGGTGTAATAATCAAGAAGCTTGGCTTTCCATTTCTTTATTTTTGCAATCTCTGCCAGAATTGCAACAGCATAAATCCCGCAGATTGTGCTTTTTTTAGCCTTGTCATAAAAGCCCTTTGGGTCATTCTTTAAGATTTCAATGGCAATATCCAGGTCATATTTCCTGAGATTTTTCTCTGGCTGATAAAAAGGCGCAAAGCCGTATGCAGGGCCGTAGTGCGTGAAGTCAGATGAAGCGATAATGCAAACATTATCAGAGGCAAAATCAGAAAGAATTTCTGCAATCTTTCTGCACTCATCATACTCCAAGCCATTAAATATCAATGGAACAATCTCAAAATCCCTCTGGCTAATCTGCAAAAAAGGCAGCTGCACCTCCAGGCTGTGCTCGCGCGCATGCGCCTGCTCATTAATCTCAGCATTAATCTTTTCCTTTTTCAGCTTGGTTAATATCTTCTCTCCAAGCGCCTTATTATTCTTCACAATCCCTAAAGGAGTTTCAAAATCCTGCAAGCTAAGGCATATCTTGCCCCCTTGGCCAGAATGATTCACCCCAAGCAGGATAAAATCTTTTTTATGGGGGATAATTGAAAAGGCCTTTCCAGCCAGCTTTCCTGAAAAATCATAGCCAGCATGCGGCACAATTGCTGCCTTGGCATTCTCCTTCTTGATTTCCCCACCCCTTGCTGAAAGAAAGTTCTTGACCTGTTTTTCCAGCTCAGCTTTGCCTGCAGGATAAAACTGCCCCGCAACAACCGGCTTTCTGATTCCCATGAATAACACAGGAAATAGGAATATAAAAATGTTTAGAAGTTTTTAACTGCATCCCTAAAAATCTTTCTGGCAGTAACCAAACCCCTATTTAATTCTGCCAGAACGGGTTTTATTTTAATGTCCAAAGAATGTAATGGCTCAGAAAATCTGATTTCCTCAAAATATTCTCCCTCTCTTCCCTTCATTTGGTCATAATGTGTGTATACTACTTCTGTCTTGCTCCCAATATCCCCTTCCGGCAGGATAATTAAATCACCATCAGAATACGGGGCAAAGTTAATAATAGCCCTTTCTGCAAAATAATTATATCCTGCTTTTTTCGCTGCAATTAGGGTGTTGCCATCAAATTGGTGATTGGGCGGCACATACATATAAGGAGTAACCTTTAACTTGTCTTCAATAATCTTCCTTCCAGTGCTTATTATCTTTAATTGCTCTTCTACCTGCTTTTTATCTCCATACAGGCATCTGTTTTCATGCCAGGGGTCTCTTTTTTCTTTGCTCTTGAAACATTCTGGGCAATAATGAGTATATCCCTGTTGTCCAAAGACAATATTCTTATTTTTAGCGCACTCTTCTAAAACCTCAACAATTTCTTTAGGATAGTAATAATCATTAGGATAAACCCCATTCCTAAATGTTTCGTGCTCGGGAAGCAGCAAAACAGGGGGGATAGAAATAATAAAGGACTCTCCAATCTCCAGCATCTTTCTCAGCCTTTCTCCCTTATCATCACAGCGTTCTAAGTGTACATCCAACATCTTGCATAAATAAGTTGTAACACCTTTTTAAATATTTCTTTTAGTAATCACTTAAAAATTACTATAAAATCAGCTATGCTGCTATTCGGCTAAAGCGCAGAAAGCATATAAAAAACTATTTAAAACACTTAGATTTATAATTCTCATGAAAAAAGCAGATGACATCATAGACGAACTTTCCCCTATTGAAAGAAAAATCCTGCCATATCTTGATGAAAGGAATGTTTCCCAGATTGCAAGAAAATCAGGACTGGACAAAACATCTGTTTTAAGGGCATTGGAATTCCTTGCTAACAAAAATCTAGTCAATTTAAGGATAGAAAAGAGAAAGATTGTTGAGTTGGGGGTAAATGGAATCCTTTACAACAGAAACGGGCTGCCAGAAAGAAGGCTTCTGAATCTTTTATATGAAAAACAAATACTAAGCCTGGATGATGCAAAAAAGGCAAGCAGGCTGAGTGACAATGAATTCAAGGCAGCAATAGGCGCTTTAAAGAAAAAGGCATTTGCTGAGCTGAGAAATGGCAAGCTCATTTTGACTGCAAAAAAAGAGGAAATAAGCAAAAAAAGCCTTGAAGAGAATTTTCTTTCATCATTGCCCCTTGAGCATGATAAGCTTCAGCCAGAGCAGGCTCATTCACTTAAAAACCTGCTGCAGAGAAGGGATATAGTGAAAATTGAAGAAAAAAAAGAGGTTATTTTTGAGCTGACAGAATCAGGAAGAGAGATAGTGAGGATTGCGCCAATAAAAACAGAGGAGCTGATAGAGCAGCTTACTCCTGAAATAATAACTGCAGAATCGTGGAGAGGCAAGAGATTCAGGAGATATGACATAATAAGCCCTGTGCCAAAATTGTATGGAGGCAAAAGGCATTTTGTTAATCAAGCAATAGAGCATGGAAGAAAGATATGGACAGAAATGGGCTTTAAGGAAATGACAGGAAATCTGGCGCAGACAGGATTCTGGAATTTTGATGCGCTCTTCACAGCCCAAGACCATCCAGTAAGGGAGATACATGACACATTCTACATAAAAGACGCCAAGGGGAAGCTTCCGGAAAAGACAGCAGAAAGGGTAAAGAAAGCGCATGAACAGGGCGTTAATGGAAGCAAAGGCTGGCAGTATAAATGGAGTGAAGATGAAGCAAAAAGAGTTGTCCTGAGAACACACACAACTGCACTCTCTGCCCATACACTGGCAAAACTCGGGGAGAAAAACCTTAAGGAGCTTCCTGCAAAATTCTTTGCAATAGGCAAATGCTTCAGAAATGACACTGTAGACTGGAACCACGGCTTTGAGTTCAACCAGACAGAAGGCATAGTCATAGATGAGAATGCAAACTTCAGGCACCTTATCGGCTACTTGAAAGAGTTTGCAAAAAAGATGGGATATGATAATGTCAGGTTTAGGCCGCATTATTTTCCATACACAGAGCCTAGCCTTGAAGGGGACATCTGGAACGAAGACAAAAAGCAGTGGATAGAGGTGTTTGCAGCAGGCATTTTCCGCCCAGAGGTCACAGAACCATTGTTAGGAAAGCCAATTCCTGTCCTTGCATGGGGCCCCGGATTTGACAGAATGATGATGATGCTCTATAAAATAAAGGACTTCAGGGAGATATACAAGAATGACCTGGCACAATTAAGAAGGATTAAATTTTTTGACGATAAAAGATGAACAACGAAGAGCTAAATAAAATCTGCAAAGAAATAGAGGAGCTTCTGAAAAGAAAGAATGAGATGTATGGTGATGAGAACATAGTAAAAATAGGAAAAGAAGGCATAATAGTAAGGCTGACAGAAAAGATTGAAAGATTAAAGCATCTGTTAGAGAAAAAAATAAACCCGGCAGAAGAAACAATAGAGGACACATGGAATGACATAATCGGGTATGGCATTATCGGCTTGATGCTGCAAAGGGAGAGATGGAAGTGAGCCAAATGAAAAAAATGAGCAAGGACAAAGGAGAATAGAAAGTGGCAGAAATAAAAAAGAAAACCTGGCCTGAGTACTTTGAAAAGATACTAAAGGGGGAAAAGAACATGGAGTTAAGACTAGCAGACTTTGTGTTAAACAAAGGGGACATCCTGATTTTGGAAGAATATAACCCTAAAACAAAAAGATATACTGGAAGGATTATTAGGAAGAAAGTTAAAAACATGCATAAGTTCAATCCAGCAGATGCCTGGCCAGTAGAAGATATAAAAAAATTTGGATTTTATGAGATAGAATTAGAATAAATAAAAAATGGCAATAATAGTATTAAGCAAAAAAGAAGCAAAGAAACTTATTGGAAATATAAGCGATGAAAAGCTCGACTATATGCTGAACATGCTTGGCTTGGGAGTTGAAAAAATAACTGAAGACAGCATAGACATAGAGGTTACCCCTAACAGGCCAGACATGCTCTCGCAATCAGGCATATTCAGGGCGCTGGAAAGCTATCTTGGAAAGAAAAAGGCAAGGCAATACAAGCTGCAGAAGCCGGAAAAGGATTTTGAGGTTAGGATAGACAAATCTGTAAGAGACATCAGGCCTTATACTGCATGCGCAATTGTGAAAAACCTGAAGCTTGACGATGAAAAAATCAAGGAGATAATAGACATACAGGAGAGCATTCATTCAACTTTGGGAAGGAACAGGAAAAAAATGGCCATAGGCATCTACCCCCTGGAGAAAATCTCCCTGCCGATAAGATATGAGGCAAGAAAACCGCAGGACATTAGATTCATTCCTTTAGACGCAGCAGAGGAGATGAATGCCCTGCAAATACTTCAAAGGCACCCGACAGGCAGGGAATATGCCCATCTGCTTCAAGGCAAGGATAGATATCCTGTTTTTGTAGATTCAAAAGGGCAGATTTTAAGCATGCCCCCAATCATAAACAGCAACAGCACAGGCAAGGTAACAGAGCAAACAAAAGAGGTTTTTATTGAATGCTCTGGCTTTGACCTTAATGCACTGAAAAAAGCACTAAACATCCTTGTTACAATGCTGGCAGACATGGGATGCAAAATATACCAGATGAGGCTTGATTATGGAATTAAAGAAAAAGAAATCACCCCAAACCTTGCCCCGGAAAAGATAAAAATAAGCCTGGATAATGCAAACAAGCTTCTCGGCCTGGAGCTGAAAGAGGCAGAGATGAAAAAACTGCTGCAAAAGATGGGTTATGAGTGAAATAACAATGGAGTTCTGGTTCCTGCCTGGAGAACAGACATCATGCATGAGGTGGATATCATAGAGGACATTGCTATTGCTTATGGCTATGACAAATTCATTCCAGAAATCCCGCAGATTTCAACTATTGGGGAAGAGGACAAAAAAGAAACAGCAAAAAGAAAGATTGCAGAAATTCTTGCTGGGCTGGGCATGATAGAAACCTGTTCATTGCATTTATCAACAAAAGAGGACTTAAAGAAATGCGGCATAAAAGAAGCGATTGAGGTTGAAGACAGCAAAACAGACTATAAATTCCTAAGGCAGAATTTATTATGCCCTGCATTAAAAACCCTTTCAGAGAATGTTGACGCAGAATACCCCCAGAAAATTTTTGAAATGGGGGTGGTTTTCAAAAAGGATGAGAGGGCAGAGACTGGGATAAGCGAGAGGGAAAGCCTGGCTGTTGCTCTTTCTCCCGGGAACTTTACAGAGGCAAAACAGGTTCTTGAGTATTTAGGCAGAATGCTTGATATAAAACTAAGCATAGAGGAAACGCAGCACCCAAGTTTTATTGATGGAAGATGCGGCAAGATTGTTTTGGGGGATGTTATATTTGATAAAACAAGAGACATCGGCATAATCGGAGAGATTCACCCATCTCTTTTGAAAAAATGGCATATAAAAATGCCCGTGGCAGGATTTGAGATTTGCGTTGATGAGATTTAAAAAGATGCAGAATATGCTGATAACTTTAAGACAAGGGGAGTTAGTTTCAATCGCCTGGAGAATTATATTTTAGGGGATGGCTCAC
>JACOYM010000038.1:0-1470 GCA_016181905.1 Candidatus Pacearchaeota archaeon
CCACAGCCAACACATCTGTACAAATAAATATTACCATAACAAATGCTTCTGACTTAAGCGAGTTTAAATTCAACTGGAATGGGACAAATTATACTTTCTATAATGATTCTTTAGTTTTAATGTTCAACTTTGACAATGTTTCTGCGATTGGAGAGAATGCGACAAGGGCTGTTGATGTTAGCAAGCAGGGGAATAATGGGACAATAACAGGAGCAGTCTGGAACATCTCTGGAAGATATGGAAGCACTTTGAATTTTGATGCAAATAATGATTATGTTGTTATCCCAAAAGAAACTAATTTGATTACTGGAACAAACAGTTTTACAATTGAAGCATGGATTAATCCCAAAAATCCCGGCGGGGGTGTGCAAAATCTAATAGCTTGGACAGAAGCAGGCAGTGCTGTTCAGTTTGACCATATTAGTGGAGCGGGGAGTGTGGCTATTTGGGCTTGTTCTAAAAGCTTGTTAGCTAATAACTATAATTTTACAGCAAATGTTTGGTCACATATTGTTTATACGAGAAATGGGAATAGTTGGAGAACCTATGTAAATGGAGCCCAAATCGGCACGGATGTCACTGACACTTGTAGTTTAGGCACACCCAACCGCGATTATTACATAGGCGCAGAAGCAACAGCCCCATCCCAGTTTTATAATGGCTCCATTGATGAATTCCGCATTTGGAACAGAAGCTTAACCTCATCAGAGATAAATCAAAGCTATATATCTAATTTATACAAGTATGCAAACGATTCATGGGCATTTTACACGAATCAATCAAACTTATCAGCTGGAGTGACTTACACATATCGGGGGTTTGTAAAGGATATAGCTGGAAACACTAACCAGACTGAACTAAGAACACTGACAATAAGCGGCGCAGTCCCAACCCACACAGCCCCTATCCTTAATTCAACAAATGTCACATTAAATGACACTAACCAAAATTTAACATGCTACAACCAGTCAACAAGCGATGCTGACAGTCAACAAGCGATGCTGACGGGGATTATGTTGTAAACAGTTATGCATGGTACAGGAACAATAATTTGCATGCAGCAATGCCGAAAAAGTCAGACAATGGGCTTGTGTTGTACATGCCATTTGACGAAAACAGGACAGATAATGTGACATATGACTATGCGCTTAACAACAATGGAAGCCTTGGAAATGTGACAAGCGGCACACAGCCGATGTGGAATGCCTCTGGAAGGATTAGCGGGGCATTTATCTTTGATGGAAATGATGACATAGCTGTTAATTCATCAGGCTCCTTGAACATAACAACCAATATTACTCTTTCATGCTGGGTAAAGCTCAAGTCATATATCCAGCTTTCCAGCACTGCAAATTGGCATTCTTCATGCATCTACAAAACAGGCGGCCCTTTAGGTTCAAATGTAATAGGTTATGGGTTATTGATAGCAAACAACACAGGAGCTGTTGGTTTAGCCATAGATACAAATAA
>JACOYM010000038.1:1483-7280 GCA_016181905.1 Candidatus Pacearchaeota archaeon
AATAATGTTGCATCTTATGCTGCCTGGACTTCCAATGGCATCTCGCTTAATGAATGGCATTATCTTGTTGGAACATACAATGGAAGCGACATGAAGGTTTATGTTGATGGAATTATGAAAGCAAATACCTCAAGAAGCGGCATTATAAATAACAGCAATTACCCATTGCACATTGGAAACAGCGTTAATGAATACGCTGACCCAGATTGGTATTCTTATCTCAATGGCTCTATTGATGAGGCTGCAATCTGGAATAGAAGCCTCTCTGCAACAGAGATATGGCAGCTTTATCTTGCTGGCAAATGGGGGGGCAGTGTCATGCACAGCTCACAAACAGAAACAGGGGAAAACTGGACATGCCAGATAACACCAATGGACTACACACAAGAAGGAACAGCCTTAAACTCATCACAGCTGAACATAAGAGCAGGGAATACAACCCCTGTAATAAAGATAATTGCAAATAAATCTGTCAATGAGGACAGCGCGCCTCAGGCAAACTGGATTGACCTTTGGTATAATAAAACAGACAACTATACATTGTTTTACGAGCCTTTTGACAACACAACAAATGTAAATCAACAAACAGGCTTATATGACAATGGTGTCTTAGTTGACGACTATGCGCTATCTTACAACACAACAAACAGATATAATGCCTCTAAAGGCACAATTGAATTCTGGATAAAGCTGGAATGGAATGGGACTGATAATAAGGTTTATCGCTTTTTTGATGAAGGGCCAAGCACATTGCACAGCCCGAATCATTTGAGCATAGGAAAATATTATGGAACAACAAACTATGTCTTCTTTGTTATAGATAATTCAACACAAAGCGGTGGCAGCAGCGCGCATGAAGTTAATACATGCCCGGGCAATAATTGCGCGCTGGCTGACCCGTCTGTTGGAAACTGGACAACAGGGCAGTGGCACCATATTGCAGCAACATGGGACAATACAATAGGGATAAAGCTTTATGTAGATGGAAATCTTATCCGCTCTTTAGATACAACATGGAGCAGGAATGTTACTGCCCCTGTTTTCTACATTGGTTCAGCTCTTGGCACCCAAAACTATGCAAATGTCACATTTGACGAATTAAGAATAAGCTCTATACAGAGAGAAAACTTCACGCAGGTATGGGATGCTGTTGACAATCCTTCAGCGATGAATTATTCAATTATAGCGCAGACAAATGCCTCCTTAATAAACTGCTCTATAGTCAACAATAGATACATCAACTGCAGCACTCCTGCTGCTAACCAGACAGGAAGCTCTAATGTTAGTGTTCAGGTTATGAATACAAGAGGGATAAGCGCAAATGACACATTTACAATAACTGTTCTGCCTGTAAGCGATGCGCCAACTATAACTAATGTTACAATCTATCCATCAACCGCCTATACAAATAGCACTTTGAACTGCTCTGCCATTTATAGCGATGCGGACAATGATGCAGGAACAGCCTATTTCAGCTGGTATAAAAACAATGCAAGGCAGAGTTATGCAACATCCCTTGTTGCTGGGAATGGCACAGGAAGTTATGCAGAGGGCAATGGAAGCAATGCAACACTTAACTATCCTAGCTATTTAGCTATTGACTCAACAGGAAATAACATCTATTTTACAGATTACACAAATTGCAGAGTAAGAAGGATAAGCCTGGCAACAAACACAACATCGCTTGTTGCTGGCAATGGTGATTGCAGTTATGCAGAAGGAACAGGCAGTGCTGCGGGGTTTGTTGGCGTATATGGAATTGCTTCGCGTGGAGACATGCTCTTTGTCAGCGATTATGACAATTGCAGGGTCAGGAAGATAAATGCAACAACAAACACAACATATCTTGCTGCCGGAGGGGGGTCTTGCAACTACACAGAAGGCATTGGAAGCAGCGCAGGCTTTAATAATCCAGCAGGCCTTGCTGCAAACCAAAATGGCACTTATCTTTATGTTTCAGATTACACCAATAATAGGATAAGAAGAATTGATTTAAGGACAAACACAACCTCTCTTATAGCAGGCAATGGCACTGCAGGATATGCTGAAGGCAATGTTACAAATTCCATGATTAATGGCCCTTATGGACTTGCTATAAGCCCTGATGACCTTTATCTATACTTTTCAGACTGGAACAATCATTTGATAAGAATGGTTGACCTAACAACGAACATAACCTCATTCATATCTGGAAACAGAACTGCAGGATACAAAGAAGGGGCAAATAATCAGTCAAGTTTCAGAAATCCTGACCAGCTCTCAATTGATTCAACAGGGACATTGCTTTATTTAGCAGATGCAAACAATAATATGATTAGAAGAATAAACCTGACAACAAACACAACATCACTGATTGCAGGAAATGGCACAGCCAGTTATGCTGAAGGCAGTTTTATGGATGCAAGATTCAATGTCCCTGAAGGAATTGTTATAAATCCAGCTGGCACAAAGCTTTATGTCTCAGATGCCAACAACAACAGAATCCGCGCCATTAACCTGCAGAATGCCTATGACTCAACAACTGCTAATGCGACAAGCGGGGCATTGGCATGGACAAATATTCTTGTGCCTTCTACTGCTTTAGTCCAGAATGACAACTGGACTTGCAGCGCAATAGTGTATGATGGGGTATTATGGAGCAGCTGGAGCAATTCAACAAATGTGACAATACAACAGGCAGATTTGACCTCTCCAGTAATCCATCTCATCTCTCCTGCAAATGCAACCTTTACAAACACATCATCCCAGACCTTCAGGTGCAACATCACAGACAACTCTGCAATCGCAAACCTGACATTATATGTATGGAACTCAACAAACAGCAATATCCATACAAACATAACAAATCTAAGCGGCACATCAAACTCGACCAACTTTACATTCACTCTGCCTTATGACAATGCCTTCAAATGGAACTGCCTTGGCTCTGATAGTCCAGGAAATAGCAACTTCAGCTCAGAAGGAAACTATACAATTACGCTTGACACAACTCTTCCAGCTATTAATTTAACTTATCCGAGAAACATAACTTACAATATTAATGTCTCTGCGATAAACTATACAGTTTCTGATACAAACCTGCAGGCATGCTGGTATTCAACAAATAACGGGGCAGCAAATACAACAATAACCTGCGGAAATAATGCAACAGGATTAACAAGCAATGAGGGCTCTAATACATGGCTTGTTTCTGCCAATGACAGCTTAAACAATATTAATGTAAGCAGAATTACATTCTATAAAGATACAATATCCCCGAATATATCAATAACCTCTCCTGCAAACAGCTCAAACTTTTCCACGAACAATGTAACAATCAACTACACAATCAGCGACAGCGGAGGCATAAGCAGTTGCTGGTATACAAACACCTCTGGCTTGGTTAATTACTCTGTAACCTGCGGGCAGAATATCAGCAGAATATGGAATGAGGGCATAAATAACATTACAATCTATGTAAATGACAGCTTGAATAATGCAAACTCATCAAGCGTGAGATTTATTGTTGACACAATCTTCCCAACAAACCTGTCCTTTGGGGCAGGAACACAAAATAATGGCATGAATGCATCTGCGAATTCAATCTATGCAAATGTGACAGCATTCAATGACACAAACTTTGCAAATGCCACATTCACTCTCTGGAATTTATCAGCTGTTGTCAACTCAACAGCATTTGCAGCTGCAACATACAGCATCAACTGGACAAACCTTCAAGATACAAACTACACCTATGAGGTTAATGTTACAGACATAGTAAATCATGTGAATTCAACAGGCTTGAGAAAAATCCTTTTAGACACAGCCTATCCTCTAATAAGCTATGGCGCAGGCACAAATGCAAGCGGGATTAATGTCTCAAGAACATGGATTTATGTAAATGTTTCTATGACAGAAACAAACTTCAGGAACATAACATTCAGATTATTCAACAGCACGGCAAATGCCAACACAACAACCTATGCAACAAATACATTTTTTATAAACTTTACAGGCTTAGCGCAGGAAAACTATACATACAATGTTACAATTACAGACACTGCCAATAACATGAACACAACAGAAACAAGAGGCATAAGAATTGACTTGACAGCCCCTGCAATTTCATTCTCCTGCGCGCCAGCATCTGTTCAGGCTGGGGGCATAGTTGCATGCACATGCATAGCAACAGATAATGTTGACCTGAATCCTGCAGAAGCCTATACAGCAAACCCGTCAACAGCAAACATAGGAACTTTTACAACAACCTGCACAGCAACAGACAGCGCAGGAAACTCTGCCTCACTTGATACAACATACACAGTAGAGCTTGGAGGAGGCGGTGGCGGGGGAGGCGGGGGAGGAAGTGTGCCATGCTCTCCTTCATGGGCATGTGGAAGCTGGAGCTCCTGCGCAAATGGACAGCAGACAAGAACTTGCACAGACACAAAAAGCTGCAGCACGACAGCAGGCAAGCCAGCTGAAACACAGCCATGCGAGATTAATGAGCCTGTTATTGAATACTATTCCCCAGAGCTTCAGGTGAGCACAAGGAATAATTCAGATGTGACATTCACGATAAAAGCAAGGGATATTTCAGGGATTAGCGGGATAACACTTAATACAAAATGGTTTGTTGATGGCGTTCTTGCAAAGGAGGATAATGGAGGCATAAGCATAGAAAGCTCGCTGTTGCATAATTTCAACAAGAATGCAGCTGTTAAGGCAGTGGTTTCAAATTCATACAAGACAAAAGAGATTTTATGGAATGTTATTGTTTTAAATATTGCATGCAATGAAAAATGGCAGTGCTTCTGGTCATCATGCAATTCAGAGGGCTACAGCTATTCGCAAAATTGCATAGACCAGAATAACTGCGGAACAAATGCAGAAAAGCCTGTCTCTGTCTTGTGCTATATTGACCCTGTTACAGGAGAGATGAGCCCCTTTGCCGGAAGCACAACCTGCATACCCAAATGGATTTGCGGGGAATGGAGCGAATGCAATGTTGTATACAAGATGGAAGATGCTTTGAAAGGGGAGACGCTTACAGAAGGCAGGCAGGAAAGAACATGCGATGACATTAACAGGTGCCAGCCATCAAGGCTTGAGTACCAGCCATGCGTATTTAACATACCCATAAGCATGAGAATTGTTGAATTGTGCAATGAAAATTATATTGAGATATATGACTTGCAGAAAAATATGCTTGTCAGCAGGCTGAAGGAAAGCAGAATCAAGGACACAACAAAACTTGACATCAGGCTTGCAACAGCTAACCTCACAGGATATTGTGATTATTGCTATGACAAGATAAAGGATTATGATGAAGAGGCTGTTGATTGCGGCGGGGCAAACTGCCCTATCTGCACAGAGATACCATTTGGCATAGATTACAGGGATATAATTGCAGGGTGGGCTAAATTCATTTCGTGGTCGTTATTGCCTGTGCTTATAGCAGTCTTTATCAGCAGCATTGTCAGCTTAAGAAAAAGGCGCATTTATGAAGCTGAAAGGCTCAGGCATATTGAGCCAAGAAGAATAAAACTAAGAAGGCAGAAGCCTCAAGGAATAATTAAGGAGAGGTTTTTCAGATGATTGGAAAATATGAAATATTTCGCATATCCACGCAGGCGGAAAAAATTGTTATCTGGGTATCTTGCATATTTTAATTTGCAAGATGGAAACTTTATGGCTCAAAAAATCTCTGGGGGTTTTATAGGTCTGCGAGAATGTTTTGCTTCTTTTTTCTTAAAAAGAATATTTTGATAGTCTGTTTGTTATTTAACAAAAAATCTGTCAAGAAGTTCTTTTTTCA
>JACOYM010000039.1 GCA_016181905.1 Candidatus Pacearchaeota archaeon
TCAAAACCCTTAAACAAAAATCTGCCCAAACCTCTTCCCTTTTTTTTTTTCTTTTTCCAAAGAAATAGCAAGGCCTTTGCTTCTTGTCCTTTCTAATTTTTGTGGCTTGATAAAAAACCACCCCTCATGATTAAACCTAACTGCAATCAATGGCTTCATTCCAAATATCTCAGAAAATATTAAAAAATCCTCAATCTGCCTTTTGTCAATATATCTTTTCTTGTCCTTGCTTGTCTTGCACTCTATGCAGTATTTTTTTCTTGATTTGCCTGCTATCAAATCGCAGGGGCTTTCATCAGCCAAGCCGCTGCCTGCCACCCTGACAGCCTTCCAGGTGTTAACATCAAACATCTTCAACAACTCTCTTTCTGCATTTGCGCCTTTCTCCTTATTTCCCATGGGAATAACCTCCTTTATCTTTGTCTCTCATTTTCTATCAAGAAAAAATCTGAAGCCTACAAGTCCCTTGCCTGCAAAGTTCTTCTGCCGTTGGCTTTTGCCCTTTCCGCAGCCTCTTTTAAGAGCTGCTCGACCTTCTTATTCAAGGCATCCGCAACCTCTGCTGCCACATTTAGCTCACTTACAGCCTCTTTTATATTGCTTTTTATAATCAAGTTTGCCATTTTTCATTTACCTCCTTTTATCCCTTCTCCCGCTTCAAAATCTTTAAATTTTTATAGCCATCAGAATTCATTTGAACAGAATTCTGAGGCTTCATGAATGGAAACAATATAACATCTCTGATAGATGACTGGTTTGTAAACAGCATTACAAGCCTCTCAATTCCTATTCCCACGCCGCATGCAGGAGGCATTCCATATTTTAATGCGTCTACAAAGTCCATATCCGTAGGCATTGCCTCCTTGTTTCCGAGTTTTCTCTCTTTTTCCTGCTCTTTAAAATTCTTTTCCTGGATTACTGGGTCATTTAACTCTGAGTATGCCCTTGCCAGCTCCAATCCCCCGACAAAAGGCTGAAATATCTCAGCCTTTGTTTCGTCTCCGCGTTTTGATTTTGTCAAAGGCGCCATTTCTATAGGATAATCTGTTAAGAATGTGGGCTGTATTAACTTATTCCTGAATAATTTTAATAGCTCTTCAGCAAGATTTATTTTTGTTATGTTGGCAGGGTCTATGCCATGCTTATACGCAATCTTTCTTGCTTCCTGGTCAGTTTTAACCTTGCTGAGGTCTATCTTCAAATGCTCCTTGATTGCATCTAAGAGGGGAATGCGTTTCCATTTGCTTAAATCTATATTATTCCCTTGATATTCAAAATTTGTCTTGCCGAACAATCTCTGGGCGATAAGCCTCATAAGTTCTGAAAATAGCCCCATGCCATCTTCATAATCTGCATATGCCTGATACCATTCTATTGTCATATGCTCTGGATTATGCTCCCTGTCAACACCTTCATTCCTGAATTTCTTGGTTATCTCATAAACCCTGTCAAATCCCCCGACAAGGCATCTTTTCAGATACAGCTCTGGCGCTATGCTAAGATAAACATCGCTGTCAAATGCATCACAATGGGTCTTGAATGGCTTTGCATTTGCCCCGCCATAAACCGCCTGCAGGATTGGGGTCTCAACCTCTATGAAGTCATTCTTTTTCATAAACTCCCTTATAGCCTGCAAAATAACCTCCCTCTTGACAAAAACCTCTTTTACCTGGGGGTTCATAATCAGGTCCAGATAACGCTTCCTGTATCTTTCCTCTTTGTCCTGCAACCCATGCCATTTTTCAGGCAGAGGCAGAATTGACTTGCTCAACAGCTCAATCTTGTCTGCAAGTATTGAGAGCTCGCCTCTTTTTGTCCTGAAAACCTTCCCCCTTACCCCTGCAAAGTCTCCTATATCAATATATTCTTTAAAAAATTCAATCTCTTTTGCAGGGCTTTCCCTGTCTTGGAAAACAATCTGAATCTTTCCCTGCTGGTCCTGTAACTTAGCAAATATTATCCCCCCAATGTCCCTTACAGCAATAATCCTTCCTGCAATCTGAGCCTCGTCCCTTGTTTTTTCTTCTGGCTCTAGCTCCTTAAACCTTTCTTGAAGCTCAGCAGAATTATTTTTCTTGCTAAAAGAATATGCATATGGCTCTGCCTTTTTTTTCCTTAGCTTTTTTATCTTTTCCTGCCTTTCCTTTAAAATCTCATCTTGCCGTGTCATGTTTAGAATATAACCTTAAATTTAAAGTTTGATAACCTTGAAGCTTCAAAAATCTTTTGATTTTTGATAGCTATCAAAATCTTATGATTTTGAAGTCTTTGAAATACTGAAATTTCTCATCTTTTACTTCAACATTTTTTATATGCGCAAACTTTGGCCCTTGCTTGCATACCTCTATCATCTGGTTTATCTTGTCCAAATCCCCCTCTAAAAACATTTCCACCCTGCCGTCCTCAAGGTTTCTTACGAATCCCCTCAATCCTATCTTGTCAGCATTGTCTTTTACAAAATCCCTGAAAGAAATACCATGCACTGTTCCGGATACATACGCCCTAACCGCCTTTTTCATAAAAATCTAATGCAAACAGGTTTTTTATATTTAACTCTTTTTATTTAGCGAAACTTCTCTAGAATTATGTTCTAAGCGTGCTCGTTCTTTTAGCATTTCTAATTTTAAATTAGACATTACAGCGGGGCAATCTAAAAATTCATAATGGTAGATGGAATCTTTGGTTATTATGCATGGAAATACCTCCATTACATTTTTATTCAATGGTCTGCAATAAAAAGGCACATTCCCCTCAATGAGAATTTTTATGAGTCTAGAAGACTCTTCTCTACTTTCCGAGCTTGAGAAATCATAAACACATTGTATGGCATAATCTTTTTCCATAGAAAAAAGATATTTTTGTCTTTATAAGAATTTATATTTTGTATCATATTGTTTAGGCAGGACAAATATATAATCTTACAGCCCAAAAGTATTTTCAAGCTCTTTCATCTGTTTGTACTTGGAGAAAAAATCTCTTCCTCTCTTTGTTATCCTTATTTTATTATTCTTGCCGGAAGAGCCCCTCTCTATTAAGCCATTTTTTATCAGGTTATTAAGGTATATCTTCATCTGATTATGGGAAAGATTTGCCTTATACATCAGGTGTGTTGGCTTGATTTCCCCGCCTCTTTCTTGGATAATTGCCAGCATATCAGATACAATGTCCATTCTGCTTCTTTTTTTGTCCATCTTAGAACTTCTGCAAACTCTTATAATACCCTATTTTTTGTGCTTTAAAATCCTTATTATTAGGAAAAGAAAGATTAAATAGCTTGCTAATTCCAGAATTCTTGCTGCAACATAGAAAATGCCAATGCTGGAAAATATAAATATTGCCTGGCTTAGCGCAAGAATAAGAAAAGCAAGAATAAGTATCTTTGTATTAATGCTCTTGTTATTTTTATAAACCAGATAATAGTTTTTGATTATTAAAAATAAAAGCGATAATGAAGTTATATAAAAAAGATAATAAATTTTTGAGCTGAATACTGCTGATATGAAAATAAAGTATAAAGCCAAAAACAAGGCTAAGAAAAGCTCTTTAGTGGTCTTTTTAATAACAGGAAGCCGGTATATAATATATAATCCGCTAAGTGTCAGCAGCCTATGCATGAAAAATCCTATAAAATAAAATATGTCAACAGAGCTGACAATCTCATATGTTACAATCACGCGCCCTACTGTTTGAGTGAATGGGGTGTCATAATACAGGATAAGCTTTGTAAGGATTAAAGCAAGCTGGGCAATTGCTATCAGGAAAAATCCCGCGCTAAGATACAGAAAATTCTTCTTCTTGTTGAGCTTGTACGTCCTTAAGCAAAGAGCAAAAAATACAAATAGCACTATAAAACTAATAGGGTCTATTAGAACATCTCCATTAATGAACCATTCTGGCGTAAATATAAACCTCATTTTCCCGACGATAAATTATTTTTGGTTTATAAACCTTATGAAACTTGTTTCTATACCTTGTCTACAGATTATTTTTTCACAATTGATTTAAAAAGCAATTTCCTAGCTTTTTTAAGTTAAAGTTAAATTTCATTTCACCTCCTCTCAATAAAATGAGGGGATTATGTTCACCTCTTTTTACCCAGGAGAGGCTTGATGCATATCTAATTGACTTTGCAAAGAGCCTCTTCAAGGGTTTTAAACTAAAGAGAATGAAAATATAAAATGGTGATTGAAGCTTTATCTTATAATAAAAAAAGGGAAATTTCAGAAGAAATTAAAAAAGAATTGTCTATTCTATACAAACTTGGATTAGAAGACTATGAAATAAATTATATTCTATCTCTAAAAACAGAAGAAGAAGCAAGCTTAAAGCGAAGGGATTAAAGTAACTTAATGTCTATTCAGCTGAACGGGCCATTTCTCCATGAGCTTCAGTCAATTGCCTTTCTTCTATTGATTTAGCAGCTTGCTTAATCATCTTGCCATTTTTGTATTTTTCATATTTCCCTTTGCAATTGCTTATTTCTTCACATATCTTTGTTATATAAACATCTTGATAACCCTCTTGAGCATATTTGTTCTTGACACATCAAAAATGCTCTTTGTTCACGCTGCCTGTTTCAACTCGCAGAAAGCAAAGGCATTTTTGAGGTGCTCAAAAACTCAAACACGCTCTGGATTTTAGTCTAGAGTTTTTGACAGAGTCAATAAAGAAATCAGAAAGCGACAATGCTACTTCTATTCTTGTTTCTAGCAAATCAATATCTGTTAGGTTAGTAGCTTCTGCTAATTTAGCCAAACATTCGTCAGTGCATTTCCTGAGCATAAAAAGATTCTTTTCAATCTCTTCTCTATTGTGCATTATAACAAGACAAAATATGCCCTTTTAAATCTAAACAATATCAATGGGCAATCAATTTAGCACGAACTCCGGCTTTGCTATAATGCCTTTCTCGTTGATAATTCTTGCGACCTCTATGAGCCTGTCTTCGCAGAAAACAGCAATATTTCCTGCTTTAACTTTCAATTCTTCAGCCAAATCCTCTTTGAAAATAGGCTTTCCTACCAAAAGGCTTTTAACAGATTCTTGCCTGGCTTGCATAACAGGCAAAATCCCTGAGATGATTTCAGCAGGAATCAAAATCTTTCTTAGCAAACTTTCATCGCCATTCTTATATTCTTCAATAGCCTTGACAAAATCATACAAATTTACAAATTCGCTGTCTTGCTCTGAGAAAATTCCTG
The DNA here is from genome assembly GCA_016181905.1 of Candidatus Pacearchaeota archaeon. Classification (GTDB taxonomy): domain Archaea; phylum Nanobdellota; class Nanobdellia; order Pacearchaeales; family GW2011-AR1; genus JACOYM01. Next base: position 5,202 of record JACOYM010000039.1, read on the forward strand.
CTTTTGTCCTTCTAAGCTCAAGCATGTGCGCGCCTCCGATATTCCTGCCTAAATCATGTATGAGCTTTCTGATATATGTGCCTGCCTCAACCTCTGTCTCAAACAAAACATTTTTCCTGTCTTTTTCATCTCTTTCAAGAATTTCAAAACTATAGACTTCTCTCTCACGCTCTTCTCTCTTTACCCGGCTTTTTACAGGAGGCAATTGCTTAATCTTTCCTGTAAAATTTTTTATTTCGCCCTTCAGCCTTTCATCATTAATATCTTCATGCAGCCTCATTACACCGACATATGTTTTGTTTTTTTTCATGAAATAGCCTGTCAGCTTGCATGCCCTGTTTAATGCAATAGGCAGCACGCCTGTAACTTTCGGGTCAAGGGTTCCAAAATGCGAGGTTTTCCTTGCGCCTATTCCTTTTAATTTCTCCCTTACAAAATCACTTACAGAAAAGCTTGTTGGCCCAGAAGGCTTGTCTATGTTTAAAATTCCAAACTCTAAAAGCTCTTTAATAGATTTCTGCGCTTTTATTTTTTCAATATCAATTTTCATTAAATATATCATATAATACTAATT
>JACOYM010000040.1 GCA_016181905.1 Candidatus Pacearchaeota archaeon
CATCCTTGGAAAAAAAGGTTATAAAGGCGTGCAGGAAGCAAAGGGCGGGCTGAAATATCTGTAGATAAAAAATCAAGACAGCTGAAGCTCTTTGTAAACTTAAGGAAAAATATTTAAAGCATAAGTATAAAGGTTTAAAGAGGGGATAGCGCCCAGAAGCTTATATCAAGGGAAATCAATTTTCAGGGGTTTTTCCCTTGATAGATAGGAAAAGAAAGATGCGAAAATTAATTTCTTTTCCTATAATTCTGAGTAAATTAAAATATAATTAAAATGGCAAAAATAGCGTATCTTGGGCCTGAGAAAACATTCACAGAACAAGCTGCAAGAGTTATGTTTCCAGAAGCACAACCTTCTGCACTAATCCCAATTCAACCAATCAGAAATGTTATAAGAAGTGTGGATGCAGAAGATGCAGAATACGGAGTTGTGCCAATAGAAAATTTTTATAATGGAGAGGTTAGGCAAACGCTTGACTCCTTAATAGAATGCTCTAAAGCAAAAATAGTATCAGAAAAATCCTTTGACATTGTTCATTGTTTAGGGGCTTTGCCAAATCATACCACAATAAAACAAATCCTGTCAAAAGACCAGGCATTAGAGCAATGCAGCATATATACCTGTAAAAAATATCCAAATGCCCTTGAAATAAGCACAACAAGCACCTCTGAAGCAGCAAGAATCGTAAAAGATGAGTCAAGATTAAATGCCGCTGTAATTGCTTCTGAATCTGCGTTAAAAAGCTATGGCTTTGAAATTATAGAAAAGGATATCTGCCCAAACAACAAAACGCGATTTATAGCAGTAGGAAAATACACGCCAAAACAGACAGGAGATGACAAAACTTTCCTTGCTATTCATCCATCAATAGACAGGCTGGGAATTTTATCTGATATTTCAAGTGCATTTAAGCTTTTTGGGATCAATCTTGAATATTTCCATTCCAGGCCTGACGGAAAAAAGGGATATATATTCTATGCAGAACTGGGGGGGCATCAAGAAGAGGCGCATGTAGCGAGAGCAATAGATGCAGTAAAATATGCCCTTGACCCAAAAAATAATTTTCCTGACACAATAAAAATACTTGGAAGTTATAAAAATACACACTGGAAAAATGAAGATTAATATTGCTGGAGGGAGGGGGTTGGTAGGAAGAATACACCAGCCGATATTTGAAAATGCTGGTCATGAAGTTATAATCTCCGGAAGAAAAACCTCTCCTAATCTGGAAGAGGCTGCTAAAATATGTGACTTGACAATTGTTTCAGTTCCAATTAATGCGGCAAGAGAGAGTATTAAAATAGTAGCTCCATACTGCACAGCTATAATGGACTTCACAACCACGAAAATTCTGCCTGTAAATGCAATGTTAAAGTATACATCAAAGGACTGCGAAGTTGGCGGTTTGCATCCTTTATATGGTGATGTTTCATCAATAAAAGGCAGAACAATAATATACTGCCCAACAAAAAGATCTGGAAAAAAATGTGAAGAGATAGTGAAAAACTTAGAGCAGGCAGGTGCAAAAATAAAACAAATGTCTCCAGAACAGAATGATTTGCTTGTTGCAGGTTTCTTACAGAATGCAAGGACAAGATTCTTAGAAGCATATGGCTTGTTGCTAAAGCGGACAGGACTGACAATTCAAGAGCTGTATGAAATATCCCCACCACCAACCCGCATCTTACTGGACCTTATTGCAAGGCAGGTAAATGAAAAAAATGACAAGTTGTATAATGATATGAGAAAATTCAATCCAAAAGACTATGAAATAAAGAAGCAATTAGAAAATTGTATAAAAGAGGTATTGCAAAACCCTGTCTACAACCCAAGGCAGATAAGAGAGTTATTCGGAAATGAATTAGAAAAAGCACAGAAAAGGATTAAAGACCTAATTTAACACATATAGATAAGAACAGCTACAATAATTTTGCCTGCCTCTCCTTCAACAATGGAATTCCATATTCCCCGTCAAAACCTGGTTTTACCTTTATATTCCCCATTCTGTTGTCCATAATTGATTTTACAAGCAGTTCATCATGGGGCAAAGCGCCTGTTAATTCTGCCTTTTCAGCGCGCAGCAAAACATTAAATTCATTTTTAAATCTCTCAATCAACTGGTTGTATGTCTGCCATGTCTTTTTGCTTGCGAGTGTTGATGCCTTTGCCAGCGCAATAATCTCGTGCAAGGGCAAAACCTTGTAGAATGGCTTTGCATTCCTCGGCATAAATCCTGCAGGAAATGCCGCAAGCTTTTCTACCCTGTTCTCAACGCCTATAACAAGAGGCTTTCCGCAAACAGGGCATATATTATTCAGCTCTTTAGTCTGTGCAGGAGAGCAGGAGAACTTGCATAATCTATGCCCATCATAATGATATTTTCCATATGCCGGGTCTGTCTCAATAGTTGCAGCAAAATCACTCTCTCTTATCTGCCTTATCAGTTCCTTATATGAAAATTCCTTATCTTCTTTGTTCTTGAATATAGTTGCCTCTCTTCCTATTCTCCAAGGCCAGAATGAATGCGCATCAGAAAATGAAACTATGCTTTTGCTGTTTAGCTCCTTAATGCGCCAGTTCATATCAGGGGAACTAGACATCCCTGTCTCAATTGCATGAATAAAATCTGCATTGTCTTTAAAAGCCTCGCTTAAAGAGTCAAACCCTGATTCACTTCCAAAAATGCCAAACCAAGGCGTCCACGCATGCGCAGGTATCACCTCAATATCCTTTGAAATCTTCATCATCTCATCAGCAAACTCAATGCATGAAAAGCCAAATATGGGCCTTCCATCATAATCCCTTCTGCCTTTCTTGTCTAAGAAATCATTAATCTGCTTATTGACTTCAAAATCCGGGGCAAGATAAACAAGATGAACCCTTCTGCCCTTTCCTTGCGTGTAGGCAAGAGATATTTCGCCTGAAAGCGCAAACCTAAATCCTGTTTTTGTTGTAAAAATTCCTTTTTCTCTCTCACTCTCCTTTAGATTTTCGTTCAGCTCCTTTAGCCATGATTCATGCGATATATCTCCTGTTCCAAGAATGTCAATGCCTTTAATCCTTGCATATTTTTCCAGGTTCTGTATGCTTAAATCCTTGCTGCAAGCTCTTGAATACCTTGAATGAATATGCAAGTCTGCAATAACCTCTGTTTTTTTGTTTTCTTCCATTTCCCCGCCTTTTTCCATTATTCATGCAAGAACAATAATCTTTTTAAATATATTCTATGTTCTTTATTATGGTATTGCAACAATGTCTTGTTATAATAAAGCCTGATGGAATTATAAAAAGCCTGACAGGAAACATAATAACTGCCCTCTCTGAGACAAAACTGAAGATAATTGGCGCAAAGATTATGAAAGTGCCAAAAGCATTGGCAGAGGAGCATTATAAAGAGCTAAAGGCAAAAAAGCCGCATGTATTTGAATCTGCTATTAAATACATAACAGGAGGATTCCACACAGACAGGGTTCTTGCGTTAGTCTATCATGGAGATGATGGTATTGAAAAAATAAGGAAAATCTGCGGCATCACAAATCCTGAAGACGCTGACCCTGTATCAATCAGGGGCAGATACGGCAGGATAAACTCGAAAACAGGCGTGTTTGAAAATGTTGTTCATGCCTCAGACAGCGAGGAGAATGCAGAAAAGGAGATTAAGCTCTGGTTCTCTCCAAGCGAGCTTGCAGAAAAAATCTATCCTACAAAATCTGAAAAAAGGGAAACTGAGGTTTTGGCTTGGGCTTAAAAGGCATAAGCATAATAATCAGGCAATAGGTTAAGATTAAAAACATCTATTTCTTTTATTGATGAAGCTCTCATCATCTAACTGGACAGGATGTAGGTTTGCGGCGAGGGTTTGCACGAGACAAAATTCAAATATCACCGAGTGCAAGCCCGAGTAGAGCTTGTTTCTACTTGCAAAAAACCTACCATCGAGGTTCAAATCCTCGTGGGGGCATCCTGCCATCGAGGATTTAAGGCAATCGAGATGGCATTTATTCCAAGAGGATTTTCTGATTTCCAAATTCTGATTGCTCAAATCCCGAGCATTTTCATTTTGCTAAATTAAAAATCAAGCGAGAAATGAAAATGTGAGAGTGGGGGCATTAGATAGAAAGTATAGTGCCCCGAATAATTATGATAGAAAAACAAATAAAAAGATTATCTTTTTCTATATCCAAATTTTTTGTTATAAGATGGATGGTCAATAATATCTATGATAAATGCTATTATGTCAAGAACCCTACGCTAAAGCACAGGATGTGCTCGGGTTCTTGAGCACTATCAAAAATGCCTTTGCTTTCTATGAGTTAAAACAGGGGGTACTCAAAAGAGCATTTTTGAAGTCTCTATTTGCTCATTATTGGTTAACATGTAAAGCATTCTCCAAAAAGCAGGAAGTTCTACCCAGAATAAATTAGTTGCCCCGTATTTTATCTTGTATTCTCCTGGAATAAGATTTTTTGCAATAGGCTCTCCATAATGAATATTTGCTTTAATCAGTTCTTTTTTATTATTGATTGCTTTCAGAATCATTCTTGCTTGTTTTGAGTTTTCAGCTTCTGCATTAAGGCGCTTGTAGACTTCCTCTGCCTCTGGAGACAAGATAACTCTTACTTCCTTCATAATCATAACTCCATTCCTTGAAGAATTGCTTTTCTTAAATTAGGGTGTGCGTTTCTTATCCAGGTTACTCCCCTCAGAGATACTGCTATCTTGTTGCTTCTTTCTAGATATTCTAAAATCAGCATTAAAGTATTATGATTAACCTGCCTTGGCAGCTTTCTTTTAAGCTCGGCTACAGATATAACGCTCTCATTCATCTTTTTTAAGGTGTCTTCTACCATAATCACGGTGTTAAGTGTTGGCCAGTGTTCTGCTTTCAATGTTTTTATTATTTGTACCATATTCATACTATTTAGTTATTTAGTTATAACTATTAGATATTAGTTAGTATTTAAATCTTTCTGTTCAAATTAAAACAAGAAATGAAAATGTGAGAGCGGGGGGCATCTATCTATCTCTTAAACAACCCTTTAATCCAGCCAAAAATCTTGGTAAAGAGATTTTCCTTGGGCTTGCCACCATACACCTCTTTGCCTATCTTTCTTTCAGCAATCTTGTTAGGGTCTTGCAGCGTTGATTGCGATTTTTCAGAGCATCCTCCTTGCCCAACGTTTGAATGCGCCTCGGTAAAATGCTTGCAGTTGGTCACCTTCATTTTGTATAATGAAACCTTTCTAAGCTTTGTCAGGTTGTCCAAAGATGCCAAATCCCCCGTAATCTGTGAATTTCCAGGATACTCATCAGATATGCCTAATTCTTCAAGATTAGTTAAATTTCCAAGAGAGGAAATATCGCCTGAAATATTTGTTCCGGAGATATAAAGCGCCTTTAATCCAGTCATATGGCTTAAGCTGGAAAGCTCTCCTGAAATCTTCGTGTAAGTCATGGCAAATGTCTCCAAGTTCAGATTTTTTAAGCAGGAAATATCCCCATATACCTTGTCATCAAAAGCAAATTTCATGCTTCTCAGTTTAGTCGCGCCGCTTAACGAACAGACATCCCCATAAACATCCTGATTAGAATACAGGCTCAATACCTCAAGATTCACCAAATTTTTAAGGTTTGCAATATCCCCTTTAATTCCCCATTCAGTAGCGTCCAAATACTGCAGGCAGGTTAAGTCCTTTAATTGCTCTAAATCCTTAAGCATCTCTTTATTGCCAATCTGAATAAAATCCTTATCAGGATAAAGCATCTTGTAATCCATAAGAAGTATATAAATATTTTCCTTGAATGCCTAAAAATAGTTATTATGCAAATTCAGTATTAATACAAATGTGAATTTTCCAGGTGCACCAAAGCCATTTGAATCGCTTGTTTTGCATGGTCTTTCCGGGTTATCCTGCCTTTTGTCAGCATTCCTATCGCGCCTTCAGAACAGCCAATCTTTTTATCCCGAGTTAAGCCGCATCTGTAAAATGCCTCATTGGCATCTATGCCCAATTCATGAATCATTTTAGTAACTTTAACAGGAAACTCCAAAGCGCAGGACAAGCCCAAATGGTATTGTTTCCCGTCATAAATGGCGCAAACACAAAAGTCCATGCTGCCTGTTTTTGTTTGGGGGACACTCATCAAACCGCTTTCTATGCTAAAACTATATGTGCAATCATTGAAAGCTAATCCTGCCCTGTTTATTGCGCCTTGAATAGTTTCTTCCAAGGATTTAGGCTGTTCAGAAACTCCTGAGTTAACCTTTAATACTTCTACCTCTGCCTTGTTTAAGAAATCATAACTTTTTATTGTTTCTTTAACAGCTTCAACCTTCACAGGATTCTTTGAGGCAATATTAATTTTCATGTGATGACTCTTGTTGTGTGATTTATAATAATTTATATGACAAAATGTATAATAAATATAGTTGCAGGAATTATAGGCATTCACTCCACATCCTCAATCCTTAAGAGGTTTGTGCCTTTTCCATGCATTTTGCTCCCGCCTGTAATCAAAATCCTGTCTCCTCTTCCAATATGTCCTTTTTCCCTGGCTAATTTTATACAGCTGTCCAGTATGTATTTTTCGTCCAAACGTTCTGTCAGCAAGGGGATAACCCCCCACACAGCATTTAGCTGCGTTTTTACCTTTGGGTCATAGGTTACAGCAATAATCGGCTTGTTTATCCTGAATCTGGAAATCATTCTCGCTGTATAGCCGGTTGATGTAGGCACCAATATGGCTTTTATGTGTGGTGTGCTGGCAATACCATAAACCGCCTTGCTTATAGAATCTGCAGGCATTTCAGGATTGGCATAAAAATCTCCTTTTTCATTGCCTGGCGCCTCATTGCTGAATAAATACCCCTCTGCCCGTTCTATAATTTTATTCATCATATCAACAGCCTCAATAGGATAGTTCCCTATTGAAGTTTCCCCAGAAAGCATTACAGCATCTGTTCCATCAAGGACTGCATTAAAAATATCAGAAACCTCTGCCCTCTTTGGCTCTTTGCACCGCATCATCGATTCCAGCATCTGGGTGGCAGTGATGACCGGTTTTCCTGCAGCCCTGCATTTATTAATCATAATCTTTTGATAAACCGGCACATTTACAACCCCAATCTCCATTCCCAAATCTCCTCTCGGAACCATCATAGCATCAGCCTCATTTATAATATCATCCAGATTGCTTATCCCTTCGCGATTTTCTGGTTTTCCTATAACCTTTATTCCAGTGCCTTCCAGCATTTCTTTGACTTTAAGAATATCCTCCCTGTTTCTTGAGTATGAGGCAGAAACATAGTCAAAATTTGCCCCTGCCATAAATCTTAAATGTAAAGCGTCATTTTTAGACAGGTAATCCACAGGAATGCTTACATCAGGCACATTAACCCCTTTCCTGGCATTCAAAACCTCCCCATATTGAACTATGCATGTTATGGTTTTATTTGAGATTGATTTAACCTCTAAACTGGCATTTCCATCATCCACCAGCAGAATATGCCCCGGCTCAACATACTGATAAAGCGTCTCTAATTGTATGGGGATTTCTCCTTGGCTAAGTTGCAAGGCAGGAACAATCTTAATCTCGTCATTTGGCTTTATCTGCAAAGGTGGAAAATCGCCAAGCCTTATCTTGGGGCCTTGCAAGTCCCCAACCAAGAATAAATCTGGATTAACTGCCCTTATATCTTTAATGAGATTGAAAGTGAAATCATATTTTTCTGGGGGGATATGCGACATGTTGAACCTAATCCCGTCTAATCCAACTTTCACAAGCCCTTCAACCTTGTCAGCTGAAGCAGGCCCAATTGTAGCTAAAATCTTTGTTTTTGCCATGGATTATGTCTTCTCGCTGGATATTTAAATATTTCTATCTATTTATCATTTCATAATAGTAATAAAATTAGTTATAAAAAATCCGTTATCTCCTCAACCTTCTCATCAACCCCAAGAATCCCAAGCTTATCAGCGAGCCGGCAGCGTCCTTTCCAAAGTCAAATATGTCAGCCACCCTGTTTGGAACAAAAAACTGATGCAATTCGTCCAATGCGCCGTAAACAAAAGAAACCAGCAGAACAACAAAAATAAACTCTTTGTTTAGCCTTGGCATTCCTGACAGCAAAAGAAACAAGGTAAATAAAAAGAAAATCCCCGTATGATAAAGCAGGGATGTCAGGGAAAATTGCGGAAAGGGGTTTGGCGGAAACTGCATTGTTGAAACATAAAAGATTACAACTGCAGTAACAGCAGCCAAGGCCAAGAATATTTTTTGGTAGGTTTCCATTTCTTTCAAGAATTTTTTAATTTATAATTTACAGCCCTGCCTCTTTTCTCAGAATATCTGCTTTGTCTGTTTTTTCCCATGTAAACCCCATGTCATTCCTTCCAAAATGCCCGTATGCAGCAGTCTGCCTGAAAATAGGCCTTCTCAAATCCAGGCTCTCTATAATACCTCTCGGTGTTAATCTAAAATGCTTTCTCACAAGCTCTATAATCCTCTCTTCTGGAATTTTATTTGTTCCAAAACAATCAACATTCACAGATGTCGGCTCTGCCACCCCGATAGCATATGACAAAGAAACTTCGCACTTGTCAGCGAGACCTGCAGCAACAATATTCTTTGCTATATGCCTTGCAGCATATGCCGCGCTTCTGTCAACCTTTGTGGGGTCCTTGCCACTAAACCCGCCCCCGCCGTGTCTTCCCACACCGCCATATGTATCAGCAATAATCTTTCTTCCTGTCACTCCTGTATCTCCCTCAGGCCCTCCGATAACAAAGGCGCCTGTCGCATTTATATGAACCTTTGTTTTCTCGTCCATGAATCTTCCGCATACAGGCGTTATAATCTTATCTTGTATGTCCTTCTTTAGATGCTCTTCAGAGATGTCTTTTTTATGCTGCTGGGCTATAACGATAGCATCTATTCTCATCGGCTTTCCATCATGATATTCAATAGTCACCTGTGATTTGCCATCTGGCCCTATATTTCTTATCTCCTCGTTCTTTCTTGCCTCTGCCATTCTCTTTGTTAGCTTGTGTGCAAGCATTATAGGCAAGGGCATAAACTCAGGGGTTTCATTGCATGCATAACCATACATCATTCCTTGATCCCCAGCTCCATCTTTGTCTACGCCCTGTGAAATATCCGGGCTCTGCCCATGAATAGAAACCCACACACCAGCGTCCTCGCAGTCTATCCCAAATGCAGGGTCGCAATATCCTATGTCATACAAAACTTGTCTTGCTATCCTCTGCACATCAGCATATCCTCTTGTTGTCACCTCTCCTGCAACATGAACGCTTCCTGTAGTCACAAGCGTTTCAACAGCAACCCTTGATTTTGGGTCCTGTGCAATCAGGTTGTCAAGCACAGCATCTGAAATCTGGTCGCATATCTTGTCAGGATGCCCCTCTGTCACACTTTCAGATGTTATAAAATTTATTTTC
>JACOYM010000041.1:0-3946 GCA_016181905.1 Candidatus Pacearchaeota archaeon
GTTTACAAAGAGCTTCAGCTGTCTTGATTTTTTATCTACAGATATTTCAGCCCGCCCTTTGCTTCCTGCACGCCTTTATAACCTTTTTTTCCAAGGATGCATTCAAGCTCTTTGTTTATTCTTTTGAAACAGGATGGGCCCTCTCTTTCAAATGCTGTGCCGACTTGAACAGCGTCGGCTCCTGCAAGAAGAAACTCAAATGCATCGCTTCCTGATTTAATTCCGCCAACGCCAATGATTGAAACCTTATTTTTTTCTTTATCTAAAAGCTCGTAAAAATTCCTGATATTCCCAAGCGCGATTGGCTTGATATAATCCCCGCAAAGGCCGCCAAATCCTTTTTTTGGCTTTAGCATCGTCGTTTCTGTTTCTGGATTGATTGCCAAGGCATTTCCAATTGAATTTATGCAGGTGATAAATGAAACATTAAATCTTTTGATTAGCTCTGCCATATCTTCCTGATTGGCATAATCATAGTATGGTGGAAGCTTTAATCCAATAGGCTTTTTGCCTATTTTCCAGATTTCAGCCAGGATATCTTCAGCCAGGCTTGTATCATATGCAATCTGCGATTTTCCTTCTATATTAGGGCAGGAGAGATTAACCTCAATCAAATCAGCATCGCTTTTTTGAAATGCCTCGCACATGATTTTATAGTCCCCCGGGCAGAATCCAGCAATGCTTGCGATGATTGGCTTTTTATATTTTTTAAGCTTTGATGCGAATCTTATATACTCCTTGCAGCCTAAATTTGGCAGCCCCATGCACTGAATAGAGCCATATGGAAGCATTGAATATCTTGGCTTATCATTGCCTTTTCGCGGCTCAGGGGTGCATGATTTCATCATAATTGCAGGCGAGGCAGAATTTGCAATAGCTTCCAGCTCTTCAAACGTTGAGTCATTAACGCCAGAAGCATTGAAAACATAGCAAGCTAATGACACTCCAGCAATCTCTGTTTTTGCAGCTGCCATGAACAGCAAAATTCTGGCTTATTTATAATTATTTTTATTCTTTAACATATCTTTCCCTGAACTTATAATGCGCTTCAGAAGTTTTCTCTTTGCAGCCTTTGCAGATTTCTTTCAATGTATATTTTTTGCATTTTTTGCAGAATTTAAGCTTCATCTTATCTTTCTCCTAGCATTTTTTGCTTATTTTTCCTTCAAAGAAAAATCACATTGCTCTTGCTTTGCCCTTTTCTCGATTTCTTTGACAGCATTGTTTATTTTTGTATTCGCTTCCTTGAAATCCTTTGCAGTAACACTCAACCTGAATTTTGATGCAGCAAGATATTTTATATTTTCGTTATTTATGCTTAAATCAAGAATCCTTTTTATCCTTTTTGCCCCATCAGAATGATCGCTTTTTAATGCAAATTCTCTCATAATTTCAACCTTTTTTTCCTTTTTTTCAGCCAATATCTTGCAGACCCTTTCTGCCTGCTCTTTGGTCATATAAACCTGAAGCTTTTCAGGGCTGGATTTGCAATTCTGCAAGAATTCATTTAACCCTGATTCTTTTTTTATTTTTTCAGCAACCGCTAATGCTTTCTCGCTTAATACAGACTTTAATATGCTTAATGAGTTTTTTTCTTTCTCATATTTATCTAACAACTCTTTTCTTTCGCCTTCCACGACCCTTCTTAAAGAGAGATTCACATAGTCTCTTCCAACCCTGAGCACCTTGCATATAATCTTTTTTTGAGGCACAACATAGTCTCTTAAATTACGGATTCTGCCCGGAGCAATCTCGCTGACTATTATGCTTCCCTGCCCATTATCTTCTATCCTCACAAATACAGTAGTCCCAACTATCTTTTCTACGGTGCATAAAACAACATCGCCTTCTTTGAGCTCTTTCATTTTGATGATTTTATTCTTGTTAAGGTAAAACCTCTTCAATCTTTGCTTTTATTTTTGCCTTCCCGCCAGACGGCTCTAATAACTCGGCCTTGCACTTTATACATAATACTTTTTGGCTTGCTTTTCCAAATATTATCTGCTCAGACTTGCAGTTAGGGCATTTTACTCTAACAAATTTTCCTTTGTCCATGCGCAGCAGAAACAGGCTGGATTTTTAAACCTTCACAATCTCCATGTCAAGCTGCTTTCTCAAAAGATTCAAGAATTCATCCTCCTTCTCTTTGTTTATCAGGCAGCCTGCAGCAGCAGCATGGCCCCCGCAATCCCCCCCAACACATTTAACAACCTCTTCAAGCATTTCCCTGATGTTCCTTCCATTTCTGCCGACTATTCTTGCAGAAACCTTTATCTTGTTTTGTGCATATGCCATTGCTATAATTACAGTGCCTTTTTCATAGGCTTGAGAATTTGCAAGTATGCTTGCGACAGTGCCTATTATTGTGTCCTTTATTTCATCCTTTGCGTTTATAATAACATATTCCCTGCCAATTAGATTATGGGATTTTGACACATAGTCCAGCGCTGACACTATATGCTGCTTGTATTTTGCATATATTGATTCTGCGGTTGACTTTGCCTTTTTGCTTCCCATGCAAAATGCAAGCGCTATTTCGCCGCATTCAAGCCTGCCGCATGCATTTATCATTGCGCTTATCTCTCTTGCATCCTCTAAGCGATTAAACAATTTTATAAGGTATATATTCCCGATTAGATTTTCATGCGTATTTCTGCTCGGAAGGCGCAGAAGTATTGAGGTTATCAGTTTTGACATCTCTTCATTATCCAACTCAATAAGGCTTTTGTATTCATAGCCATTTTTTTCTATGCCTGCGTCTTTCAGGAGGCTTATTGCCCCTCTTGAAGAGCCTGTAACGCCCGGAATAAATATCCCTGTTGCAAATTCAAGTGTTTTGTGAAGGGGGCGTGTTGCAGGATACAGCAAAAGCCCTTTTTTGACAATTACCTCTGCATCATTCAGCAACACATTGTTTATTTTGCTAACCTCTCTTTCAAGCATGTCGCCTACCATTCCTATCAGGGCAAGGTTTGACAAGTCTTTATTTTCAGCGCTTATCTCCTTGGCAAAGAGATATGTCAAGCAGGCGCCACTAACCTCCTCTTCATTATACAGATGCGGATTTATTATATTCACATTTTTTGGTATTTCATGAATTATTTCATGGTGGTCTATTATAAACAGCTCAGACTTGATATCCCCCAAATGATGCAGGCTTCCTGAGCCCAGGTCAAGCAAAATAATCAATTTATTTTTGTCAAGATTTCTAAGTTCGTCCAGTGTTTGCTCTTCAAGCTGCTTAATAATTTTTATGCAGAACTTTTGGTCTAATCGCTTTAGTGCCTTTGCGAGAATTGCTGCGGAGGTTATTCCATCTGTATCATAATGGCTGACTATAACAACCTCTTTATTTTCAATTTGCGAGAGGAATTTTTTGACAATTTCTTTAATTGCCCCCAGCATTTTTCATCCTCTTTTTATTATATCTTTCGAGCTTTATTGATTTTGTCTCCTGATTTTGCAGACATTTTTTCACTTTCTTGTCCTGGCTGTTCTTTGCAAGATGCGCCTTTATCCTTTCTATTTTTCTCTTGATGTTTTGAAGGTTATCTTGTTTTTTGATATTCAGTTTTTCTTCGATTATTTGAGAAATCCTTTTTCCATATATCTTTGTTTTTGGGATGCCGTGCTGGTCACGAAGAATAAGGCCTATTTTCTCACTTGGCATGCCTTGTTTTGCCAGCTCAACAACGATATTTTCAAGTTCTTCCAGGCTTATCTTAAGCCATTCTGGTTTTTTAGTTTCCATTTTTATTTCTATTTTAATCTCTTGGGAAACAGATTTATAAAGGTTTCTAAAATTATTGTTTTATTGACGACAAAATTATGAAGAGGCATAGAAAAGAATAGCCCTGCCAGGATTCGAACCTGGGTCCCAAGCTCCAAAGGCTTGTATCCCTAGTCTTTTCTTTTTGAGAAAATTTGACCGCTGGACGACAGGGCT
>JACOYM010000041.1:3989-9590 GCA_016181905.1 Candidatus Pacearchaeota archaeon
AATAGCCCTGCCAGGATTCGAACCTGGGTCCCAAGCTCCAAAGGCTTGTATCCCTAGTCTTTTCTTTTTGAGAAAATTTGACCGCTGGACGACAGGGCTGTTCTTAAAGCAGGAAGATAGAATTTAAAAAGCTTTCAGTGATTGATTAGAATATGGCCAAGAAGGGAAAAGATGAAAATAGGCTGGAAAAAGACTGGAAAAAAGAGCTAGCGAGGGATTGCGCAGCATTAGGGGGCATTTTCTTTTATGCGCTTGTTGTGGCAAGAGTGGCAATGCTTCAGAATTGGAATTATGTGTTTCAGTTTGTTTTTGCAGCTGTAGTTTTCTTTTTGCTGGCAGCAGTCTTTAGGTTTAAAGCAGAGGCGCATGCTGGGCTAGGATTTGTTCTGCTTGTTTTGATAAGTTTGTATTACAAGAATATGTTTTTTGCAAGCTTTGCGATTTTAGTTTATATTGCTCTTATTTTGTCGCTTTTTTATTTAAAAGCTGAAAAAATGAGGGTTTGGAAAGGGATTTTAGCAGGAGCTGCCAGCACAGCAATAGGGTATTTTATTGCAAGCTTGTTATTTTAACATCAATGTTTGTATCTCCCTCTTGCTTCTACCTTCTGCAATTGCAGAAGTGTTTTATCTCCCTTCTTGCTTTTTTTGTAGCCTTTAACTACTGAGTCAAATAAAATTTTCCAGTGCTGAAAATGCTTTGCTTCCAATGCCTGCCTCAAAAGATGCAAATCTACTGCTTTGTCCTCTATTCTTTCGCTGTTAAAGCCGAGCCCAAAATCTATAAAATAGACTTTATTGTCTTTTTCATTCAAAATCATGTTTGATGTTGTCAGGTCTCCATGTATGATCTCAGCATCATGGAGTTTTGCAATTGATTCGCCGATGCTTTGGCAGATATTTTTTGCTTTTTCTATGCCCAACCTGCCAAGCCAGTCGCTCAGTTTTTTTCCTTCTATAAACTGCATAACTATTTCTTTGCTTGATTCATCGGTTTTGATGATTTTTGGAACAGGAATTATTTTTGATGCACTTTCAATCAGCTTTGATTCTTTTTTTGTCCTCTTTTTTCTCAGGCTTTCGTCTATCTCAGGAATTCTGTAGGATTTTTTGATTCTTCTTTTGATAATATTATTGCCTTCTCTGATAATAATGGCTTCTGCTGCCTGGGCGATGATGTTTTCTGTTTCTTTTGGCATTTTAGAAATTTATTTTCTTACCAACTTCATATTTTTTTGTTTGTGATTTTGCTATTATAGTTATAGGTTTAAGTCCCACAACTTTTAATCTATCATTTTCAATAAAAATAGAAGATTCTTCAGGAATTGCTATAATTTTCTTTTTTGATTTTCCAATAAACTTTTTGTGTTCTTCAATCTGGCTGTCTTCAAAATGGCATTGAATATAATAATCTTTAGTTAAATTTAATCCCCTAGTATCTTTTAGTTTGACTTCGTTGACATCTTTGTCTTTGCATATTAAAGCTATCTTGACATCTTTACCAAGGATTATTGCTCCTGCAGAGCCACCATAAATTATCCCCCCCTTATTGTAGTATTCTATTAATTTTTTGTCAAATCTATAATCTTTAATTTTTTTTAAAAGCTTAAAAGTGTTTCCTCCACCGATATAAACAGCATCATAATTTTGTAAATTAACCTCTTTGCTTAAATCAGCTAGCATCTCTATTTTTACTTTTTTATGTTGTGATATCATGCACTTAAACCATTTTAAACAACTATCAAAATCATCATTCTTCCAAGCAAGGGGGATATACAGAATTTTATTGACATTTTTTAAGAAGACTTCATCTAACAAATATGTTTGCTTTTCGTTCCCTCCGCCGGACAAGATTAATTTACCAGTCATTCCTATATCCTTATCTTTTTCCCGAATTTTTTAGCGAGCTTTTGAAGCTGCTTTTGGCTGAAGCCTTTCTGCAGGTCAGCCATATCGCCCATCCCTTTTCCAGAGGCAAACTCCTTAATCATCTTATACTGCTTTAACAGGCTGCGGATATCGCTTGTTGGTATTCCTGCGCCTTTAGCAATCCTTTGAATTCTTGATGTTTGTTTTTCAATAATTTCTGGATTTTCCCTTTCTTCTTTTGTCATGCTGCCTATTGCATATTTCCATTTTTTCATTTTTTCTTCCTGGGCGCCCAAAAGGTTTTCGGGGATTTTTTCCTTTGCTTTTCCTAATCCTGGGATTAACTCCATGACCTTATCAAGCGGGCCGAGGTTTTGCATGCTTTTTAACTGCTCATAGAAATCATCCATTGTGAATTTTCCTTCTTTTAGCCTATCCTCTACCTTTTTTTGCGCCTCCTTGTCTGTTGCAAGCTTTACCTTTTCGACAAGGCTCTGCAAATCTCCCATGCCGAGAAGCCTTGATATGAATGCAGAGGGGTTGAATTCTTCAATATCATTTATTTTTTCACCTGTTCCTATAAAAAGCACCTTTGTGCCTGTTTCTGCGCATGCTGTCAATGCTCCTCCTGCCTTTGCTGTTGAGTCCATTCTTGTTATTATAACCCCAGAGATTCCGCATGCTCTTTTGAACTCTGCAGCCTGCTTCTTTGCAGCCTGCCCAATGTCTGCGGCAATGACAAGAATCACATAGTCTGGCTTTATCTCCTTGTTCAGCCTTTTGATTTCTGCAACAAGCTCATTGTCCAAATCATGCCTTCCTGCTGTGTCTATAATAACAAGATCAAATTTCTCCAGCTCTTTTTTGTGTTTTTTCCATATGCTTAAGGCATTCTTTTCTTCCTTGTCTATAAAGCATTTCAGATTTGCTTTCTGGGCAAGCTGCTCGAGCTGTTCAGGAGCAGCAGGGCGATGAACATCCAATCCAAGCAAAGCAGATTTGAAGCCCCTTTTTGTGTAATAATTGCCGAGTTTTGCTGATGCTGTCGTCTTTCCAGAGCCATACAGCCCAACAAGCATGATCCTTGTTTGTTTTTTCTTTGATAATTTTAGCTCTTCTTTTTCCTTTCCCGATATATTCAAAAGCTCATCATGCAGCAATTTTATTATATGCTCTCTCTTTTCTACCCCTCTTGCTCTTTCATCAGCCGCAGCGTTTCTGAGTTTCTCACTAATCTGCATAACAAGCTGAACATTAACATCTGCCTCGAGAAGCGCTCTTTGCAGCTCTTTAACAATACTATCAATAGTCTTTTTGTCAATAAATATAGCGTTTGCTATCTTATCAAAAGACTTCTTCAGCGCTGCTCCAAGCTTGTCTAGCATCTTAACAAAATAAAACTAAGTGGCTTTTTATATCTTTTTGGCAGGGCCCTTAAAAAGGTTTATAAATTTTGATTCTTTAATATTATAATGATAATTTACAGCTTCCTGTCTGCATTGTCAGAGAAATTTGCCATTAAAGATATTAATTCTTTTATTGTCAATCTTATTTTTGCAATATTAATTTTTGTAATAGGCATATTTCTTGCCAAATTCATTACTTTTCTGATTAAAAGGACAATCAAAAGAGCAAGCATGGAAAGAGTAACAACAGCAAGCTTCATAAGATTATTTTTGTCTGTTGTGGAGTGGAGTATTTACCTATTGTTTCTTAGTTTTGCGCTAGACCAGCTTAGAATTCCTGAACTGACAAGCTGGCTTACCACAATATTAGTAGTTATTCCTGCACTGGTTGGTGCCTCTATTCTGATAGTTGTTGGATTTGCAGTAGCAGTATATGTCAGAGATATTATTGCAGAAAGTGAGATAGTCGGGTGGAATGTGCTTAGCATGATTTTCTTTTATTTTATCCTGTATGTATTTATGATTTTTGCATTAAAAACTGCATTGATATCGTTTGACAAGGATATCGTGAACAAGCTATTGCTTATATTCACAACAATAATTACGCTGGGCATTACTTACTGGACTGTTAAGAAAAAGGCTAAATAATAAAGAAAAAACTAAGATACAAAAAGAGTTAAAAATTAAGTGTTCTTTGCTTATTAAAGATAAATATTCAAATGGCAACCAGCAAAAAAGGACTCAAGATAATTTTAGTGTTGTTGATAGCAGGACTTTTTATTTTTTCAGGAATTATTCTAAGCATTAGTATATATGAAAATTCAGCAAAAAACCCGAAGCTGTCTTTTAGAGGAGATAAATTTGTTTCTAAGATTATAGATGGAGACACAATCATTATAGAAGGCGAGAGCGTAAGGCTTTTAGGCATAGATGCTGACGAGAAAGGATATCCGTGTTATAGCGCAGCTAAAAATAGAATAGAAGAGCTTGTTGCTGATGCGGAAGACAAGGACATGTATAAAAGATATCTTAGATACATATTTCTTGATGGGGAGAATATAAACCTGAAACTCGTGCAGGAAGGGCTGGCAGTGGCGAGGTTTTCCCCTGAAAACACAAAATATAAGGACGAGATTTTAGCTGCAGAGAAAAGCGCGAGGGAAAACAAGATAGGGTGCAAGTGGCGATAGATTTGCGCAATTTATGCGAGAGGTGAAAACAAAAGGTTTAAATAGAATATGTGAATTACAATTCACATATGAATAATTCACATGCAAAAAGCAGATGCAATTTATTCTTTGAAACGCTTGGCACAAGATTAAAGATAGATATAATTACCGAGCTTAAGCATGAGGCATTAAATGTGAATGAGCTGGCAAGAAAACTTAATCAAGAGAGAAGCAAGGTTTCACATGCCCTGCTGTCACTAAGTGAATGCGGATTTGTAAATGCGAGGAAAGAAGGCAAGAGAAGGATTTATTCATTAAACAAAGAAACTATAATCCCCCTGATTAATCTTGCTGAGAGGCATGTTAAAAAATACTGCAAGGCCTGCAGAAAGCAGAGAACTGAAAGGAGGAAAACAAAATGACAAGCGAAAGCCCAACAGGCATTTTAAGAAAGGAGCATGAAATAGTCTTGAAGCTGCTTGACAATCTGGAGAAATGCCTCGAGAAAAGCGATATGAAATCATCAGGAAGAAACATAACAGTCTTGGAGGGGGAGTTTAGCAAGCATTCGCTAAACAAGGAAGAGAAGGCATTGTTTCCGGAGATTGAAAAGTTCATGCCAAGAGAAGGCGGGCCTACTGGAATGATGATTATGGAGCATGAGGATTTAGTGAACTCTATAAAAAACTGCAAGGATGCTGTGAAAACTGGAAACATTGAAAGATTGAATGAAAATGGAAGCCATATTATTGAGCTTCTTCGGCAGCACATAGGCAAGGAAGACAACATATTGTTTATGATGGCTGAGATGCATCTTGATGGCAAGCAGAAAAAGGCAGTATTAGAGAAATTTAAAAAATTTGACAAAAAATAAAATGCCACCTGTAAAAGAACATATAAAGTCAAGCTTTAGGAGAACTGGAAAAGCGTATAGAGAGCTTCATGAATGGATAGATTCTGAATACAAGAATCCTTCTGGATTAAGAAGGCATGAAATAATTAATATTCCTGAGAATATAAAAATTGTTGAGAAAGATTTCGGAAGAGATGCTGTAAAAGAGTTTTTATGGCATATCAAAGAGGATTTCAGCCAGCCAAAAGGAATAGTGAGAAGAATCATCAGCAAATTTCTTTAAACCTGAAAACAAAGATCAAAGG
>JACOYM010000042.1 GCA_016181905.1 Candidatus Pacearchaeota archaeon
CATTGATTACGGCCTTTTGCTACTTCCTGTATTCTTTTCTCAAGATTCTCAGAGCTATAGCATTTATCACATTTATGAACAATACTTGAGTCAAGTGTTTTTAATATGAATTCCTCTGAATACTTCTCGCCCCATTCAAGCTGTTCTTCTTCTGATATCCTGCCTAAAAGAGGCATTTGAATCTGAAGCTTTAATTCAAGATAACATGAGTGTTGAATAATAGTGTAAGTCTGATTTTGACTGAAAACAATAAGAGAAAATTCAAGTTCATATTCACAATGGTGTTGCTTGGACAGGGGTGTTGAAAAACGCTCAAACCAGTCTTGGGCAGCATATACAATGCCCACATCTCTATGATTATCCTGAGAGCGATAATGCTTGTTTTCCAGAATTTCGTCAACTTGCGCTTGCTTTAAGGCTTCCAAAGAGGATATGTTTCTTTCAAGGCTTTTCTTGTGAATTGGGAATAGAATCGGCTCATTATGATAGCTGGGGGTGTCTATTTTGGCTATAGAGTACCCGCCTAATGAAAGGGGGAATGATGTAAGCTGAATTGAAGATTTTGTTAAGTCTAATTGCATGCACATAAAGGAAAATAGTATTTTTAAAATTATTGTTTTCATTTCATAAAGCTCTTTTTCCTGCTGGCTTTTATAATAAACACATATTCAATAAATATAAATTGGAGAAATCAAGGGATTGCAAAAGAAACGGCTGTTTAAGGGTGTTTAAAACGCTGTTTGTTGGCTGTTCAGGGGCTGTTTAAGTGTTTAAACAGCCATCTTTTTGATGACTTTTCTTAACCTTGACTGATATAAAAAGTATAAAAATAAGGGCTGTAAAACTTTTTTTGTCGTCGTAAACTTGTTAAAAAGAAAGATTTATAAATATCCCCACCATGAAAAAGACATGTTTGAGTGGCTTTTTGGAAGAAAAAAAGAGGTTGATGAGCTAAAAGAAGAGGTAAAGAAATCTTTTGAGGCTGTAAAAAAGGACTTAAACAACACCAGTTTATGGGTTAAACACCTAAATGTGAAAGATTCTGAGCATGATTCTAAGATTGACATACTAAATGATAAATTATCGTCGATAGAATCTGATGTTGAGGGGCTGAAAAATATGCTTTCATTTTTGGAACTCGGCGTATCCAAGCAGCTTTCTGAGCAAAGCAAACAGCTGTTTAACAAACAAACAGCTGTTGAGGGTGTTCAAACAGCTGTTCAAACGGCTGTTCAAACAGACATTTTACATAATTTTTCTGTAATGGAGAGAGCAATTGTATGGATATTATTAAATACAGACCTTAAACTGAGCTATGAGGATATATCTGCAATGCTGGGAAAGGATAAGGCAACTATTAGGGGGCAGGTAAATAGCATAAAGCAGAAAAGTGATGGCTTGATTCAAGAATTTGTTGAGAGAAATGGCAAGAAAAGACTATTCATACCAGAAAGGGCTAAAGAAAGGCTGTTAAAAGGCGTGAAAGTGAGAGTTAAGAGAGCTGAAAAATAGATTGTAAGAACTATTTTTTATATTATACGAACTTTTTATTGTTTAAATAATATGAGAAAACAGAAAAGTGAGAGTTAGATAATATTAAAAATGCTGAAAAATAGAACAAATCAATAAATAAGAGTATTTTTTAAGTAAAAGAGAGTTATGGAGGGTTATTAAAAATGATAAGATCTGGTAAAAGTGAGAAAAAAAGATTGGATAGGGTATTTTGTAGTGGATAAAAGCAAGATATAGTAATTAGGTACTACAAAATCGTAGAATAATTATGAAGAAGACATAGAAAGATTCATGTAAAAACAGATAGCTGGGGCTTTGCCTTTAAATTATTCGGCATAACGAGAATTGATATGCTCTTATAAGGGTTTATAGCTCTCTCAACTGCAGGATTGCGCTTAAAGAGGCTATTTTCTTGAATTCCTGAGGAATATGCAAAACAATCTTTTTGTTGTTCACTCTTTCTTTGTCGACAGGGATACCCTTGGAAAGCAGCCTTTGTATGTGATCCCGTACAGAGCTTTCTGTAATTGCAAGCTTTTCTGAAAGAAGCTTATAATCAACAATTTGCCCCCGTTCTTCTAGCTGGTATATTAATGAGAAGATAAGCATCTCTTGTTTGGTCATTTTTTTAAGCTTAAGCCTTAGTTCTTTCTTTAGATTGTCTAGAGAACTTAGGATTTGTGCTGCGTCATCCATATTTATAGGTATTCCGGTGTGTCTGTCTGTCTGTCGATGTGTCTGTCTGTCTGTCGAAACCCCTTCATTTCCTATGGAAACTACCAAATCTTGGCTTTTTAAGGCTTTTAAAGGCAAATTATCTGTCGATAAAAAATCATGTGTCGAAGGTTTCTGGGCATCTGTCGAGATTATCTGTTGATGTGTCGAATTGTTTTTCTGCGATTCTAGTGAGTTTTTTATCTCGCTTATTAGTTCTTTAAGCTCTTGCAGGTCTAGTTTGAGCATATTTGCTTCTTGCTTTAGGAAGGTTATATCCTCCTTTACCCTTAAAAATGCCTCTTTTATACTCTCTTCATCCATTTAATAAATAGATGCTATGAATTTAAAAAGATTCTTATGCCAAGAACAATATATTAAAGTGCAGGTATTTCTGGTTTTTGAGCATGTTCAAGAAAGATGTTTTAGTTTATCCAGTATTATGCTGGACTATTGGTGCTGTTTGTATGCCTCATAGGCTTGGCTTGAAATACGCCATTTCTTTCTCCTTCTGAAATCCTTGCCAGCAGGATTTTTGTTGATGGATATTACAAGCTTTTTAGCTTCTAAATCCTTGAGCAATTTTAATGTAAACTCCTCATCTCTCGCTGTCTCCTGAGCTACCTGTGATGTAAATAGGGATTTTGGGAATGAATTATAAAGAAGATTAAGCATCTGTTCTGCTATTTTATCCTGCTTTTGTTGTGATATTATTTTGGGTTGTATTAAAATATGTTTTGAGAGACAATAATTTTTATAAAGGTAATTTTTGTAATAAAAAGATGGCAGGAAAGGACGGATTTGGAAATGATTTAGATGACTTAGAATTTAAAAGATGGGCATATGGTCGTTATCTGGGTACTTTCCCTCCAAGTGATGAATCGCATAATTATGCAGTAGCTACCCATGATATACAAACCAAAACAGTAAAACTTATGTTAGATGATACGGAAGGCAGAGCTTCCATAAAACAGCTAAGAGCAATAATTCCAAAAAGCACTAGAGTGTATCAATACCACCTTAATAAATTGATTCAAGCTGAAAAGGTGGTTGAGAGGGAAAGGGTATTTTATACATGTTAAAAAAAATTTAAATATCAATAATTTTTGAGTCCATATCTTTACATTACAAACTCTTATATGTTTATAAGCAAGTTCTTTCTTTTTATGCCATGACAGAAAAAGAGACAAAATGAATGGCAAATTAAACTTTGTAAAGGAAAGAAACCCAAAAGAGGTTGAGGCAATCATGCACCCATTTATCAAGGAATGGTTTTTCTCCCAGTTTAAGGGATTAAGCCTGCCTCAACTGCATGGCGTGATGCCTATACATGAAAGAAAAAATATCCTAATTTCGGCGCCTACAGGCGGAACAAAGACATTAACTGCATTTTTGAGCATATTGAACTATCTTGTTAGTTTAGCATGCAAAAATGAATTGGAAAATAAGGTTTATTGTGTATATTGTTCGCCACTGAAGGCTTTGGGCGCTGACATTTATGTTAATCTTGTCAGGCCTCTTGAGGAGGTTGAGAGGATAGCCAAGAAGCATAATATAGAGATGCAAAAAATAAGGGTTGGAATAAGGACAGGGGATACAACAACGCATGAAAAACAGAAGATGCTGAAGAACACCCCGCATATATTTATAACAACTCCGGAAAGCCTGGCAATTGTGCTAAGTTCCAAAAGATTTATAGAAAGGTTTAGCGCTGTTGAGTTCTGCATAGTGGATGAGATACATGCGCTTGCCAGCAAAAGAGGCGTTCATTTGTCTTTAAGCCTGGAAAGGCTTTGCAATGTAAGCAAGATTGAGCCTGTGAGGATAGGGTTGAGCGCAACTATAGCGCCTATTGAAGAAATTGCAGGATTCCTGGTGGGGAGAGGGAGAGATTGTGAAATTGCTGATGTTCAATTCACAAAGAAAATAGACATGGCTGTGCTTACGCCTGTTAAGGATATTATTGACACAGAGGCGGCAAGCCTGCATTCTGAGCTGTATAATTTTATAGACCAGCTTATAGAAAAGCATAAGACAACCCTTATATTCACAAACACAAGAAGCGCTACAGAAAGGGTAGTGCATCATTTGAAAGAGATGTTCCCTTCAAAATATCTTGAGGATATTGGGGCGCATCACAGCAGCTTGAGCAAAGAGCATAGATTTGATATTGAGGAGAGATTAAGGCAGGGCAAATTAAAGGTTGTTGTTACAAGCACGAGCTTGGAGCTTGGAATTGACATTGGTTATATAGACCTGGTGATTTTGCTTGGAAGCCCGAAGAGTGTTGCAAGGGCCCTGCAAAGGATAGGAAGGGCAGGGCATAGGCTGCACGAAACAGCAAAGGGCAGATTTATTGTTTTAGACAGGGACGATTTAGTTGAATGCTGTGTGCTGGCAAAACAGGCAAGGGAAGGCATTATAGACAGGGTGCAGATTCCAAAAAACTGCCTTGATGTACTAAGCCAGCAGATTTATGGAATGGCTATACAGCAGGCATGGAATGTTGAGGAGCTTTTTGCCCTTGTTAGAAGAAGCTATTGCTATAGTGAATTGCCAAGAGAGGATTTTTTCTCGGTTATAGATTATTTAGCTGGGGAATATGCGCTTGAAGCACGGGATGTTTATGCAAAGATATGGCACGACAAAGAAACAAAAAAGATAGGAAAAAGAGGCATGCTTGCAAGAATGATTTATATGACAAATATAGGGACAATTCCTGAAGAAAGTTTTGTGAATATTGTCATGGCAGGGGGGGAGAGAAAGGATGAAAGGGTTGGCATGATAGATGAAGGGTTTTTAGAGAGATTAAAGCCTGGTGATGTTTTTGTTTTAGGCGGGCATAAGTATGAATTCAGATATACGAGGGGGATGAATGCCTATGTTGCAGCAACAATGTATAAATCCCCAACCATACCAAGCTGGTTTAGCGAGATGCTGCCTTTGAGCTTTGATTCTGCCATTGCAATACAGAGATTCAGGCTTTTAATGGAGGAGAAATTGAAAAAGGACAAGAAAGAGGATGTTAAAAGATTCATTAAAGAATTTCTTTATTGCGATGAGCATTGCGCTGAGGCTGTATATAATTATTTTTATGAGCAATATAAATTCTTGGAGATTCCTAATGAGAAAAAGCTGTTGATAGAATATTACAAAGGAGAAAAGGACTATATTATCTTTCACAGCTTGTTTGGCCGCAGGGTAAATGATGCCTTGTCAAGGGCAATAGCATTTGTTGCGGCGAGGCTTCGCAGGAGGGATATTGAGGTCGGGATAAGTGATAATGGTTTTTTTCTTGCAGGAGAGAGCATACAAGCAGTAAAGGCATTGAGAATGTTAAACCCAGATAATATTGTTGATATTTTGAAAGAGGCTATAGAAAAAACAGAGGTTTTGAAAAGAAGATTCAGGCATTGCGCTACAAGAGGGCTGATGATATTGAGAAGCTATAAAGGCAGGACAAAGAGTGTTGGAAAACAGCAGATGAAATCCGGCTTCCTGCTTGGAAGCGTAAAGAAGCTTGATGAGAATTTTCCTATACTGAAGGAGGCGAGAAGAGAGGTATTAAATGATTTGATGGATATAGAGAATACAAAGCTTGTTATTGAATGGATTCAAGCAGGAAGGATAAAGATAAAGGAAACAAGGACAAAGCTGCCAAGCCCTTTTGCCCTTAACCTGATTATACAGGGCTATAGCGACCTGATAAGGGTAGAGGACAAAATGAATTTCCTGAAAAGAATGCATCAGCTGCACATGAAGGAGATTGAAAAGTTGAAGGAATAAGGCTTGAAATATGGGTAAAATAAAATTTGTTAAAAAACAAATGTTGAAGGTTTTAAAAGAGAAAACAAAAATATATTTCTTGATGCCATTATTTTTAAAAAGCTGTTTGTTGTGAAGTTTTCATGGAAAGCACAAAAGAGCTGAATAATTTAGAGAACATAATTCTTGCTGACCCTGAATCAAAGGTTTGGAATTTTGCTAATGCAGTATATAACAATATAGTAAAGATAGAAAGTGAAAGGAGCAGGATAGGATTTACTCTGGGAAAGGTGGAAATAAGGAATTTTCCAGATGGGGAGTTTGAGATGAGAATAATCCCGAATACGAGATTGAAGAATGTTGTCTATATACAAGATTCAAGCAAAGAGCCTGCTAAATGGTGGGTTGAGATGATGCTTGTAAATAATGCTGCAAGAAGGGGAAGCGCAGCAAGCGTTATTGATGTTCTGCCTTATATGAGATGGTCAAGAAGCGAGAAGAAGGATAAGCCGCATATCGCGATTGCTTCAAAGGTTTTTGCAGATACAATAAGCCTGCCTTGCATTGGCTCTCATGCAGACAGAATGATAGCCCTTGACTTGCATGCTGAAGCAATTCAGGGATTTTTTAACATTCCTTTTGATGCCCTTTACAGCTATTCGGATGTTGTGGATTATATAAAGACAAAGCATCCAGAGATAACAGACAACCTTATTATTGTTGCACCTGACACAGGCTCTACAGCAAGGACAAGGGCATTTGCCAAAAAGATAGGCAATAACATAGACATAGCTATAATTGACAAGAGGAGAATAAGCGGGGAGAGAGTGGAGGTGTATCATGTTGTTGGGGAGGTTGAAGGAAAAAACTGCTTATTGGTTGATGATATATTAAGCAGCGGAAAAACATTGGGGGAGGCAGAGATTGCATTGAGGAATAAAGGGGCAAGAAGAGTGTATGCATATGCCACGCATTTTGTCGGCTCTGGAAATTATATGGAAAATTTAAAAGGGCTTGACAAGGTTATGACAACAGACACATTCTACCAGCCAGCAAATAACGATGGAAAAATAGAGGCAATAAGCATTGCTCCTTTGTTTGCCGAGGCAATCTACAGGGCAAGAAATGGCGAAAGCATAAGCGAGCTTTTTCAGTAGGTTTGCGGGTTTGAAAAAGGTTTATTAAGATTTGATTTTTTAGCGTATTATGGCGGGCAAAGAAATTTTTAAAGGAATTGAGATTAAAGGAAAGGCGTTGTGGATTGCAAAAGAAAAAATCCTTGCCGTAGCAGACCTGCATATCGGGTATGAGCAGGCGCTAAATGAGCAGGGCATTCTTGCGCCGAGGGAGATGTTTAAAGAAATTGAAAAAGAGATTAAAGGGCTATTAAAGCTAAAGCCGAAAATAATTGTCATTAATGGGGATTTAAAGCATGAATTTGGGAGGATTTCCAGGCAGGAGTGGAAAGATGTTTCTAATATTTTGGATTTCTTGAAAAAACATGCTAAAAAAATAATCCTGATTAAGGGAAATCATGACACAATTTTAAAGCCGATTTCGCGGCAAAGGGGCATAGACGCGAGGAATTTTTACATCAAAAAAGATGTTTGTTTTATCCATGGGCACAAGATGTTTGCAGAATGCCTTGATAAAAAGATTAAAACCCTTATAATGGGGCACAGGCATCCTGCTATTATCTTGAGAGACAAAGCAAAAAGTGAAAGCTACAAATGCTTTCTTGCTGGAAGATGGAAAGGCAAGCGCGTTATAATAATGCCCTCTTTTTTCCCGCTTGTTGAGGGCAGCGATATTTCTGCTGATTTTGAAAACAAGCTTGCCTTTAATTTTAACCTGAAAAATTTTGAGGTTTATGCTATTGGTGATAAGGTTTATGATTTTGGAAAGCTGAAGAAGGTGAGAAGTTTAGCCTGATGAAAAAATTGACATGTCAATTGGTGGGGGATATAAAATATGTTTTAATTCAGATTTCCATGACTTAATCTCTTTATTCACATAATCTTCTATTTTGGAATTCCTAAAAGCTGGAGGTATTCTTTCTAATAACTCTATTAATCTTTTGTCAGAATATAAAATATCTTTATTTGTTTCTTCTTTTAGTCTAAAATAATCTCTAAAGGCAAGAGCATTTTTTAATGAAGGTTGATACATTGTATTCCACTCTGTTGCGAAAAAGTTTTTAGGATGGGGAAAACCATCAAGAAAATAGGTTTCTATTTTATTCTGTTCTCTAGCAGCCATTTCATAAATAAGCTTTTTAAAAGGATTATGTTTTCGCGGGGTCATCATATCCATAGTAGCCACCATAAATTTATTCCACAAGCCTCGTTTATTAAGAAGATAAGAGCGTATTGCTTTATAATCATCTGTATAAC
>JACOYM010000032.1 GCA_016181905.1 Candidatus Pacearchaeota archaeon
TTAAAATATAAAACAAAAAACCAAATAGAACATCAAAAATGAGCCAGGATTTAGTGTCTGACACTTTAAACAATATAATGAATGCCAAGAGGGCAAAAAAGAATGCTGTAGTTGTAAAAAGATACTCTAAATTGTTATTGAATTTGCTTGATATAATGAAGAAACACAGGCATATTGAGGGCTATAAAGTAAATGAAACAGAGAAATCAGTTGAGATAAGAATAGGAAAGGTTAACATGTGCAATTCAATAAAGCCAAGATTTTATGTGTCCATGAAAAGCATGGAGAAGTATATCAGAAGATACCTTCCTGCAAAGGACTTTGGCATTTTGATAATATCAACAGACAAGGGGCTGATAACGCATGATGAGGCTATTGAGAAGAATATTGGGGGGAGCTTGATAGCTTATGTTTTCTAAAATGAAAGTTAAAGGATAAAATGAAAAAAGATATTACAGAAACAATAGAAATCCCTGAAGGAATAGGGCTTTTGGTAGAGGGCGACACGCTGATATTAAAGAAAGGCGGAGAAGAGAATAAAAAAATATTAACCAAGCAGCTTGGAACAAAGGTCAGCATGAGAAAGGAGGATAGCAAAATTATTTTTGAGGCAATGAAGGCTACAAAAAGAGAGCTTAAGATTATCAACACAATAAGAGCGCATATCAAAAATATGATTCAGGGGCTTGACAAGAAATTTATTTACAAATTAAAGGTGTGCAGCGTGCATTTCCCGATTGCTGTCTCAAAAGAAGGAAAAAATATTTTAATTAAAAATTTCTTAGGAGAGAGCAAGCTAAGAAAGGCAAAAATACTTGATAATGTAGATGTGAAGATTGAAAAGGATGTCATAAAGATAGAATCTTTTAATAAGGAGGCGGCAGGACAGACAGCAGCCAACATAGAAAAAACAACAATGGTGAGAGCAAAAGACAGAAGGGTATTTCAAGACGGCATATTCATAACAGAAAAATATGGAAAGGAGATTTAAAGTTTAAGATGGCTAAAAAATTTTTAAGGCGATGGTGGAATAAGAAATCAAGGCTTGGAAAGGGAAGAAAGAACAAGCAAAAATGGAGAAGGCCCAAAGGAAGGCACAACAAGATGAGAGAGAACAGAAAAGGATATGCAAAGGTTGTGAATATAGGCTATAGAAAAAAGACAAAGGAAAGGGTTGATATCACAAAGACAGCGCATATTAAGAACATTAAAGAGCTTTTAAAATTAAAGAAAGGAGACAAAGCAATAATAGGAAAGATTGGAAAAAAGAAAAAAATAGAGATTGCAAAGAAGGCTGCTGAATTAAATATAAAGATAATCAATTTAAATGTGCAAAAATTCCTTAAGCGCGCTGAAAAATCAGGCAAAAAGGATGAGAAAGGAGAAAAGAAAAGACCCGGAAAATAAAATTTTCTGGCTCATTAAATTTAGGAGAGATTTAAGATGAAACTTGACAAAAAGAAAGAACTGGCTGCAAAAACATTGGAAGTTGGAAAGAACAGGATAATATTTGAGAAATCAAGGCTTGAAGAGATAAAAGAGGCGATAACAAGGCAGGATATAAGGGATTTAGTGGCAGGAGGGGCAATAAAGATAAAGCTTATGAAGGGAAGAAAGAAGAAGGAAAGGAAAAAAAGCAGAAGCGCAGGGAATATAAGAAAAAAGGTAAACAAAAGAAAACAGATATATGTAAAACTTACGAGAAAATTAAGGGGCTATACAAGAGAATTAAAAGAGCAGGGGAGGATTAACCAGGAAATTTATGCTATTCTCAGAAGGAGAATAAAGGCAAAGATGTTTAGGGACAAAAGGCATATTCAAGAATATATAAAAACAATTGGAGCAAGATAAAAATGAGAGTCAAAAAGAAAAGGCGAATGCAAGGAAAGACAGACTACAGGGCAAGAATTGCCCTGCTTAAAAGCAGAAAGCCGCGAATTGCAGTTAGAAAAACAAACAGGTATATTATAGCTGAGTATATTACAAGCGAGGATGCCCAGGACAGAGTTTTATATTATGCAAATTCAAAGGAATTATTGAATTACGGATGGCCAAGCGAGATGCAAGGAAGCCTAAAGTCGCTTAGTGCATGCTACTTGACAGGAAAACTTCTTGCTGAAAAGATTAAAAAAAAGGAAGGCAAGAAAAAAGAAAAAGATATTGAAGCAGTGCTGGATATTGGATTGGCAAGGAATATACCAAAATCAAGGATTTATGCTGCATTGAAAGGAATTATTGACGGCGGGATAAGCATTTCCTGCAAAAAGGAAATTCTTCCTGAAGAAGGCAGGATTAAAGGGGCTCACCTAAAAAAGGATGTTTCAAAAATATTTGAGAAAATAAAGGAGAATATAGAAAATGAGAAAAGAAAGCAATAACACCAAGATGAAAGAAATAGAAAATGAAAAAAAGGATAAAGCAGTTGAGATTGCAGAAGAAGCCAAGAAAAATTATTTTAAAACCAAAGAAGAAGCAAGGGCGGACAGAGAGAACAAAGAGAGGGTGGAGCATTTAGCATCATGGGCGCCTAAAACCAAGATAGGAAAGCTTGTCAAGGAGGGAAAAGTGAAGGATTTAGATTATATACTTGACAATAAGATAAAGATAGCAGAGCCGGAGATAGTTGATTTGCTGATTAACACCAAAACCGAGTTGTTGAATATAGGGCAGTCAAAAGGAAAGTTCGGCGGGGGAAAGAGAAGGGCCTGGAGGCAAACACAAAGAAAAACTAAAGAGGGAAACAAGCCAACATTTGCATGCATGATTGTTGCAGGCGATGAAAAGGGGCATGTAGGCCTTGGGCATGGAAAGGCAAGCGAGACGCTCCCTGCAAGAAACAAGTCAATGAGAAGCGCAAAGATGAATATTATAAAGATAAGAAGGGGTTGCGGCAGCTTTGATTGTTCCTGCAAAGAAGAGCATAGCATACCATTCAAGGTTGAGGGAAAATGCGGAAGTGTAAAGGTTATTTTAATGCCTGCGCCCCAGGGAACAGGATTAGTCATAGGAGATGAGTGCAAAAAGATTTTGAGAGCAGCAGGGATAAGGGACGTCTACAGCAAGACCTTTGGGCAGGCAAGAACAACAATAAACTTTGCAAGAGCATGCATTGAGGCTCTTAAAAAAACAACGGAAATAAAATAAAATCTTAAAATAAAGACAAATGATAGCAATAATAAGGATAAGCGGGCAGGTGGAGATTAAGAAAGATGCTGCAGAAACACTAAATAGGCTTTTGATTAAAAGAAAGTATCATTGTGTTGCGGTGCAAGAAAAACCAGAGCTTTTAGGAATGGTCAAAAAGGTGAACAATTTTGTTGCATTTGGAAAAATAGACAAGGAAATGCTTGCTAAGCTGATAGAAAAGAGGGGGAAATTAATTAAGAGCATAGATGCTAAAAGCAAAAAAGAAAGTAAAGGAAAGATTGATGCCGGCAAGATTGCATCTGAGATTATAGAAGGGAAAAAACTCGAAGAGCTGGGATTAAAGCCATTTTTCAGGCTGCATCCTCCAAGGGGGGGCATAAAATCAAAGCTGCATTTTCCTAAAGGCGTATTGGGAAATCATGGAGAAAAGATAAATAAACTTTTGGAGAGGATGCTATAGTTTCAAAATGGAAATGATAATATACTCAAACATGATAGACCTGCTGCTGGAATATGGGAGCAAAACAGAAAAAGAGCTAATTGATGAAGCTGTTGAGAGGTTTAATTTTCCAAGGGGTGAGCTTGAAATGAATGTTGGACTGCAATTGGCATCAAAGGAAAAGACTGGCTATATTGAAGAATATAAAGATGATAAAAAATATCATTTGTTAGACATAGATTTTGATTCAGCAACAGGAAGAAATGCCTTTATTGATTTTTTAACCAAAGCGCCTGATGAATATTTTGAGGGTAATCAGCACATGAGAAAATTAAAGCAGGCTTTTGAAGAAAGGGGGTGCATATCAAGATGAAAATCAAGAAAAGGGACAAAAAAAGCAGAATCCGCGGAAGAAAGACATGCGGCTGGGGCGCGCGAAAGAAGCACCGAGGCAAGGGAAGCAGGGGCGGAAAGGGAATGGCAGGAACTGGAAAAAGGGCAGACCAGAAAAAAACTTTAATATTAAGAAAAGGCGTGGAATATTTTGGAAGCAAGAGAAAGCTTCTGAAAAAGACATTTATTGATGTGATAAATGTCGGGGATATTAATAAAAATATGGACAAATATCTTGCAGAAGGAAAGGCCAAGAAAACAAATGATGCAATTGAGCTGGACTTAAAAGAGCTGAAGATTTTGGGGGATGGTGAGGTTGACAAAAAGATTATAATAAAGGCAAAGGCAGCATCAAAGCCTGCTGTTGAAAAGATAGAAAAAGCAGGCGGGAAGATTGTTCTTCCAGATATAAAGTGATATTAAACAGCAAAATAAAAATAAAAAAGAGTTTGCAATTGGCTTGCTACAGAAAATAATACTTAAAAAAATAAGATGGACTTAACAAATATTCTTAAGTTTTTGCCAGAGGTAATAAAACCAACAGAAAAGAAGCTGAGCTTTAATGTCAAGCTTAAATGGACCTTGATTGTTCTTGCCGGCTTTTTTGTTTTGGCAAACATTCCTCTTTATGCGCTTGCCAAAAACAGCCTGGACAGGTTTGAGTATCTTGCAATTATACTCGGGACTGATTTTGGCTCTATTATTTCGCTTGGCATAGGCCCTATAGTAATGGCTTCTATTATCCTGCAATTGCTTGTAGGGGCAAAGATAATAAATATTGATTTGACAACGCAGGAAGGAAAAAAATATTTCCAAAGATTGCAAAAGCTTACTGTATTATTCTTCATACTATTTGAGGCAATGGTGTACGTTTTGATGAATGGGCTTCAGGCAGTGCCTGGCTATACTGCGATAGTCATAATCCAGCTGGTCCTTGGCGGATTGCTTATTGTATTTATGGATGAGCTTGTAAGCAACTGGGGTTTTGGCAATGGAGTGAGCCTGTTTATTGTGGCTGGGGTAAGCTGGAGATTGTTTTCAGAATTGTTCCAGTTTATTGACCCTATAACAAAGCAGTTTGGGGCTGTTGGGAATATTCCTGCTTTAATATCATCTTTGATTAATGGGGACACGAGCGGTGTTTTAAAAGTGCTGGTTGTTTTGATTGCCACAATCATTGTATTCCTGATAGTCGTATGGGCCCAGTCATTGAAGGTGGAGATTCCGCTTTCATTTGACAGATTAAGGGGATATGCTGTAAGATGGCCCCTATCTTTCTTTTACTCATCTAATATACCAGTAATACTGACTGCTGCATTAGTTGCAAATCTGCAGTTGTTTGCAGGAATTTTAGAAAATTGGATAGGCGCCCCAACATTGCTGGGCGGGTTTTCGCAGGGACAGGCGGTCAGCGGGCTTGTATTCTGGTAACACACATGCTCATTTACATAGTATTTTCCACCATATTTGCTGTATTCTGGGTGAAAACAAGCGGAATGGACGCAAAAACACAGGCAAAAAATATACTTGCTTCAGGGCTGCAGATTCCAGGATTCAGGAAGGATGAAAGGATATTAGAATCCATACTTGACAGGTATATAATGCCTCTTACAGTCATGGGAGGAATGGCTGTTGGATTTCTTGCTTCAATTGCTGATTTGACAGGCGCTTTGGCAGGGGGAACTTCCATTCTGCTTGCAGTCATGATTATGTACCAGTTATACCAGAACATAGCACAGCAGCATGCAATGGACATACATCCTGCCCTGAGGGGGATGATTGGGGGATAACAAAATAGTTAAACCAAAAAATCAGGTAAATTCAATAAAATAAAAAAAGAAAAATAATTTATTAAAATGGCAATATCTGAATTAGTAACATCATATCCAATACAGAGCATAATAATTATATCACTCATAGTCACATTTATTCTTACGCTTGTAACCAAGTTTTTTACAGACCAAAAAAGAATAAAGGAGATTAAGGAAAAGCAGAAGGCATGCCAGAAGCTTATGAAGGACTTTAAAGACGACCCTAAAAAAATGATGGAGATACAAAAGGACGTGATGGCATGCAGCACAGAGCTCATGAAGCATTCATTCAGGCCGATGCTGATAACATTTATACCGCTGATCTTTTTGTGGAGATGGCTTACGCCCCTCTATGGCGCAACATCAATTGCCAAAAGCTGGATATGGTGGTATATCATAAGCAGCTTAATATTCAGCATTATATCAAGAAAGGTATTGAAGGTTGAGTGAAATCAGGAAAACAAAAATTGAACAGCACGGGGAATGAATTATGAAAGTTATCTTTACAGAACATGCCAAAGACAGGATAAGAAAAAGAAAGATAAGTGAAGAGGAAGTAATTGACGCTATAAAATATCCTGAAAAAACCTTGAAAAGAGAAGAAAAGTATTATGCCCGGAAAAATATTGGAAGGGCTGAAATAGAAGTTGTTTATGAAAAAGATAATTATATAAAGGTTATAACTATTTACTACATATAAATAAAGTAAAATGAAAATAACATTTGATAAGGAGGCTGATGCTGTGTATATTGAGTTTGATAGCGGGGAGTTTGCTTCTAATAAGAAAGTAGATAAAGATACTATAATTGATTTAGACAAAAATGGCAATATTTTAGGCATAGAGCTTTTAAATGTAAGCAAAAGAATATCAAAAAACTTTCTTTCTGACATAAGTGTTAAAAATCTAGTTTCAGCATAAATCTATTGTAATAATAAACCAAAAAAGGAAATCAAAAATGTCACATGAAGATTATTTAATCAGGCTGAACATGATTGAGCAGAGAATCCAGAAGATACAGGAGCAATTAATGATTATAGAGCAGCAAAGGGCAGAAATTGAGGCATTAAACAACAGCCTTGACAAGATTAAGGGCAAAAAAGACAGAGAGATTCTTGCGCATATAGGCAAGGGGATTTTCTTGAAGTCAAAAATAATGAATAATGATGAATTGATTATTGATGTTGGCTCAAAGGTTTTCCTTAAAAAAAGTGTAGAAGGCGGAAAACAAATCGTAGAAAAACAGGTGAAAGAGCTGGTAAATGTAAGAGATGTGCTTCTTGCCGAGCTGTCAAGGGCAAGAAGCGAGGCTGAGGGGATTATACTGGAAATTGAGGAAAAGAATAGGGATAAAGCAGAATTGAGGAAAAGAATAGGGATAAAGCAGTAGAGAAAGAAAAACGAGACACAAAATAAAAAGCTCTCTTGCCTTACAATACCTTAAAACTCTAGAAATACAAATTATAAGGTTTTAATTTCTAACATAAAAATAATTTTTTATTGCTTCTTCCCAACAATCTTCACAAACTTTCCAAAAGCCAAAAACAAGGATAATGTTGCTATGTTTGTGTTGAAAAAAGTTAATTTTATCCTTAAAAACTTATTGAGAATTTAACATTAGATGAAATGAATAGATTTTTAAACAAGGAAGAATATGCAGATTATGATTACGAACAAATTTTGGAATACCAGAAATATACTAGTAGGAATATTATTACTCTTTCATTTCTTATTTATTCTTGTTTTAATTGATTTATTTCAAATAGGGATACCAAAAGAGTGGGGGGCATTTATCCTAACTTTAATATTTTGGGGGATATTTATTTTTTTTACATATTATCTCTTTAAACAGGATTCTAAAAAATTAGAGTCTGATTTTCTATCTATGATAGAGAAAAACAAAGATGCTGCATATTTATCTGCAGGTTTTATTTTTGGTCTATTTTTAGGGTGGCCTGTTATGCTGCTTGGATTTAGTTATATAATAGGCATTTTGCCAGTAGTCATAATAACTTATGTGCTATTTAAGACTCTTAAGCCTAAGAATGAAATCACATTGTTTTATTGCAAATTGGCTGCTACTATTATTTTTATAGCTGGTATTTTACTCTTCATTTTAATTTATTTTTATAATTTATCTTTAAAAATATCGGGAGGATAATAATGAAAATAGAAGGTTTAGACTTATTAAAGCCAACAAAAGAAAAAATCAAGTATTTTATATGGTTTGCAATTACAGTTGTTTTAGCATCAATCTATATTTACAAAGATATCAAGTTTATTATTAGCAGCATTATAATCAGTTTGATAATATGGTGGGTAATCATTAGCATATACATTAAAATTAGAAACAAAATTAAAAAATAATCTGTTACCTTCTTTGATTTGGCTTCTTTCCCGCCATCTCAACAAACCTGCCAAAAGTCAAAACTCCAAGCTCGCTGACAATCGCCTTTATGTATTTCTTATCTATTTTTTCAAATGCAGGATTTTTTATTTTTATATGCCTTGGCGCGTTTTTCCATATCTCATGAAAATCCCTCTCCTCTATCTTGATATTTTTTGGCGAGAATTTCCAAGAATCTGCAATAATATAAATTGGGATTTTATTGTCATATGCAATTTCAGCAAACATAGCACTTCCAATTTTATTAATTACTCCATCT
>JACOYM010000033.1 GCA_016181905.1 Candidatus Pacearchaeota archaeon
GAAGTAGACTGTTCAAAATATTCAGCATTTTTAAGGAAGGATATAGTAAATTGGCTCATGCTACAAAGTTGATATTGTTAGAAAAAGGTATTAAGCCAAGAAAATCTGAGAAGGAGGATTTTATGAAAACCATATGCTTTGTTTTATCTATATGCCTTATGTTGGTGGCAGGGGGATGTGGAACTACCAACGTGTTTCTAAAAGATGATTCATTGTTTGCAGGAAAGATAGCTGTGATGGATTTTGAATATGAGCCTGCAAAGGATGCACATGAGCTTCTATATGGCTCTACATGGACTATGAAAGCTGGCGAGACTATTGCTGACCAGATTGCCAATTCCCTTTTTGGGTATGGTGTTGATGTTAAGCGTATTCCATTATCTGATGAAGTCAAAACTCTGTGCGAAAAAGCAGAGTATAAAAAGATTGGCGAAATGCTTGGAGTTGACTACATTATTTTTGGAAATGTGAATGAGCATGGTGCAGTAGGCATTACCGGGATTGTCAGGGGCTTTTCAAGTTTTTCCTTGAGATGTGTTACTATAGAAACTGGAAAGGTTGCATGGTCAACTGCTGTGTCGGGGAGCAGTTTTTATTCAAGCCAGACAACTATTTCTGGTAAACAATCAGAAAAGGTTGTTGAAAAACTTATGAGAAAGATAAAAGGGGCTAGAAGTTAGAATTCGAAAAGCCAAAAAATGGCAAATAAAAGAGAGGAGAAAAAGAAAATGGAGCAAGAAATAGCAGATAGCATAGGGGTAATAGAGGCAAAAAGAAAAGAGCAAAAAGATAATCGTCCAGTGGCCCATAGAATATTTTCTGGCATTAGAATGGTTCCTGAAAGGGACAGGTTTGGAGAATTCACGGGATGTGAAGCTGTTAAGGTTTATAGAGACTAATCAGCAAAAAGCAATTAGAAAAGGAGGAGAAAAAAGGAAATGAGCAAATTAAAAAAGGCGAAGACAGAAACAAAAACGCTGGGTTGGGCAATAAAAGAAACGCGAGGTATGATTAAAATTATGCAGGAAATACTTCTCACAAAAGGAGGATTGCCCAAGATGGTGGAGAAAGATGCGTCAGAAGCAGTAGAAGGTATAGGTAGAATAGTAACACATATAGAAAAAATTGTGGAGAAAAGAAGAAAAAGGGGAAAATAAAATGAAAGCTTTAATCGGATTGGTTCTGATAGCAGGAGGTGGCTTGATTGCAAATATTTGTGCTGGACCAGGATATAATATAATATTACTGCTGCTAAGTATAGCTCTGATAATAGCCGGATTAGTACTTGTTGGTTTGGAGATGGAGAGTTTAAAGGGAAGATATAATCCAAAGAGAATGTGAAACGATTTAATGAGCTGAGGGCCAGATTAAAAACAAGAATAAGATTGGGCAAAGAGATTGGGCAAAGCCCCCAGGCCCTCAGCTTTATTTAAGGAAATGAGAAAGAAGGGAAAAGCCATGAAAAAGTGGATGAAACATTTTCATATTGATTCTGGTTTTATTATTGAGGCAATTATTCTTGCGGCAATAGCAGTATTGTTATTTCTATTGTTGAATCAGAAGAAGTGAATTAAGTTAAAAATAGTTTCAGGGAAAAGAGGTGCATTAAAACAGAAAGAATAAAGAAAAGGAGGAATGAGAGATGGGAACAGAAAAGCAGAGAGGAATCAGCAGGGAGCTCAAAAAGGCATTTATAGGTGACGCAAAAAAATTAAATAGATTTGTAAGTGACATAAGAAAATTAATATCCCGAACTGAATCTCTTAAAAGGGGTTATAACAAGGCGGCAATTAAATATTTCCAGGGTTTTATTGGTTCCCATATGAGATTTGACAGGGGAATAAAAGATATCAAACTTGTTTTAGAGAGCATCTTAAAAGGCAAAGGAACTAGTAATGGATTGTAAAATATGCAAAAATGTCCTGACTAAAATCAGAAAAAAGAAGAAAGCATTTGAAAACCTGAAATAAACAGAATCATAAAAAAGGAGGAGAAATGAGATGTACAAAATAG
Source organism: Candidatus Pacearchaeota archaeon (assembly GCA_016181905.1). Taxonomy (GTDB): domain Archaea; phylum Nanobdellota; class Nanobdellia; order Pacearchaeales; family GW2011-AR1; genus JACOYM01. Next base: position 2,014 of record JACOYM010000033.1, read on the forward strand.
GAGATACTTTTATCACGAAGGATTTAGATTATACTGGAAAATTGATGATGTATTATGTTTTGGTTCAGGTGGCGGACTTTCAAATTGCATTAATCGGGCTGGGGACCTGGAATAGGTGGCATGAGAGTGTTAATGTAAAAGATATTCATGCAATAACATATATAGAATTTAAAAAAATCTCTTATGGCGGTAAATTTAAGAGATGCAATAAAGAAGAAGCGTTTAAGTGTTTACTACAAGCATGTGCATAATGTTGTGATATGTGAAGTATAATACCTTTATATGGCAGGCTAAAAGGAGTTTGAAATATGAAAGGAGAAAGAAAATGACTGATAAAGAAAGAAAAGAGGCGGAAGCAAAAGTTCTATGGTTAAAACCTGATTCTGGGACAGGTTTTGGTTTGTGCGCATTTGCAGGACAAATAATATGGAATGAGCAAGAGCCAAAGAAATTTAATCCTGAAACTGGCAGGTTTGATGATGATTGGGCGAGTGTGGTAGCAGTAATAGGCCCAAAGCTCAAGTATTTTGACTGGGAATTAGAAAAGATAATTCCATTTGCAGAAAAAATGACCCAAGAATATGACAAGCACTGGAGATACAGGGTGGGTTGTAATCTAATCATTCTTGAGAAGCGTGAAGATGGCAGGTGGTTGCGCAAAAGAATGTCATGGATAGAGGGGCAGATGTATTCAAAATCATTGGATGAAGCTATAAAGATATTTCTGCAGTAAGGGGAAGCATGGGTGTCAAATCAGGCGGGTTGTAAACATTGATTGATGAAAGGAGAAATAAATGGCTAAATTAGGGACAAACATACTTGAGGAGCATACTCCAGAAGAGATACTTGAGATTATGAACAAGTGGTATCCTTCTGAAGCAGAAGTAAATGAGTTATTGGGAATCAGGCTTGCAAAAGCCCTGATTAATGCAAACGCATGTGTAGAAGCGTATGAAGCCGCTTGAATGTGAAGAAGAAAAATTACGAAGATGGCTGTGCCCTTAGTCTGATTAGAGGAAAGAAGTTGGAGAAAAGAGCAAGATAGGAGAAAATAAGAAAGGAGAAAAGAGGAAGAGAGGTGAGATTTATGCAGTGCGCAAAAGGACATGCTACTTGTGAGATGGAGAAGATTTATCACGAGGAGATAAAAGGTGATTTTACTTTCGCAACAGCAGATACTTATCAATGCCCAACCTGCGGGACAATTAAATCAAAGTTGTCTTCAAAAGGCAATTATGGGAAATTTACGGCAAGAATTATTGATGGGATGGTAAGCTTGGATGATATTAAAACCCTAAATGAGATTACTCGTATGGGAAAACTAATATCCCTCCCCTAAGAGACAGAACAGAAACAATAAAGGCGCGAGGCACAGGAAGAAAAAAGGAGGAATGAGAAATGAAATGGCTAATTTGTGTATTAGTTGGTTTAGTTACTTTGATAATTAGTATTTGGATGGGTGTTATGATGGGTTACACTATTAATAGAGATACAACAAGCTGGCTAATTAGGGCGCAGGTTGCAAGCAATCCCACAGACATGCTGGAATATCTGAAAAATTGCGAGAATGGAATGAAAAATTTGAATCTAACAGAAGGGTATGCCAGCCTAATCTTCAAGAAACCAGAAACTGACATGAGACTAATAATGAAAAGCCTTTCATCATCAATTGAAAGAGCCAAGAATGTGCAGAAGATGAAGCCAAGTAGCACAGAATATCAGGTTGCGCTTGATGATTTGAGAGGCACCCTTAGAGAATTAGACCTATACTCCCCTCAAAGATGGAATACCAAAGTATGGTTTCTGAACATCCTAATTCCAGTTTTTTGGATTTTAACATTTATATTAGGTTTCTATGCAGAGACTTATTAAGAAAGGAGAAAAGAAAATGGAAAAATTAATAAAAACATTGTTTAAAGCATGCTTTGCAGTGTGGTTTCTAATTGCTATGTTGAGTTTTGTAATACTTGCATGCTTAAAAGAGATTTTTTATGTTACAGATAAGCAGGGCAATATTATTGCATTAGCTGTGGCACTTTGGATATTGGTCCCTATAATTTTAGCCGCAGCTATAGAGAGTGTAAAGAGTTCACCTGAAAAAGAAAGGGTGCATGAAATCAGAAAGTAGGTGAAAAACCCTGCGTGCAGCCTTTAGAGTTGAATAAGCAGGAAAGATATTTTTGAGCAGAGAAAGATGAAAAAAGCAAAAGATAAATTAACGAGAGGAGAAGAATTATGAAAAATGCAAGAAAATGCTCAGGAAGCTTAAAAGAACTAAAGAAATTAGAAAAGGGCATAAAGAAATCAATGGAGAGATTGATTAAGAGAGGGATTTCAGAGACCTTTAACCTTTCAGCACAAGAGTTGCGAAGATTAAATAGGATATAAGCTAATTCGCAGTTTCAAATAAAGAAAAGGATGGTGTATGGGTATGAAAAAGAAGGTTGAAGGAGAGAAAAAGGAAATGAACGAATTATATTATTATGAGGAAGGAAAAAAGAGGACAAAACTTCCTTTTGTACAGGGGATTGTCATAGAATCAAAAGGTTATGTAGATAGATTGTACTTTAGGATTGATTCCTTACCAGAAAAATTGGGAAATTACCTTATTTTTAGCCCACTTATACGGCTTGATGTAGGTGAGGAAGTTAGGGCATATCACTTTAAAGGAGACTCTCGTTGCTGTGTTGTGGGGATTCAAATTCTTGAAAAAGGCAAAGTTAAATTTCAAGCAACAGATTCTCCAAATTGCTACTTTGAATGAGTATTTTAGGACACAATATAAGAAGAAAAGGAGGTGCAAAGATATGAACTAAAGAAATAAATATGAGGCCTTTTCGGGCAGCCCGGGCTTGTTTTTTTTCGGTTGGTATGAAAAGTATGAGGACGAGCAAGCTCGGGCTGTAAAAAACAGGCAGAAATCTGAAAGAGAAAGTGAAAGGAGAGGTTTGATAATGAAAACTGCAAAGGCTTTTTGGAAAATAATGTGGGGGGTGGTTTTTTTGACCATGCTTGTATGTTTTCGATTTACAACCTTTTTTACAGCATGTTTATTATCAAAGATTCCTGGAATGCCAGTAATAGGCTTTATGATTCTGGGAATACTGATAACAGGTTTTATAAATTTGTACCTATTCGAGCGGTTCTGGGAACCGATGATTCAGAAAATAGAAAAGAGGATAAAAGAAGCTCAGGTAAATGAGGTTTCGTGTTGAGGAAATCATAAGATAAAGGCTATAACAGATAGGAGAAAAAGCCATGGGCAAGAAATCTAATAAGGTGCTAAGGGAGTTGCGTGAAGGTTGGTGTAAACGAAATAGAGATTACAAAGGTTGTAAAGATTAATGACGGCTGGGAAGTTGAGGCCTTTAATGAGGAAAGTATTGGTAAAAAGAGGAGCTATTCTATTTTTGTGGATGATAGCCGTGAAGTTAAGTCTTATGAGAAGAAGGGATTGCGGGATTCTATATAAACAAAATAATGAAAGAAAAGATGAAAGGAGAATGCCATGGGCAAGAAATCTAATAACATGTTAAGGCAGTTGAATAGAGATGCAAAAATGGCAAGCAGGAGATTAGAGGAGATAATAGATATAAGGGAATGCGGCAAGGAAATGTCACATATAGAAGAGGAAGTAGATGGGGGGATTGGGAATGCGGCAAGAAATCAAGAAAAACGGGGGGGCAATACATGAGCATAATAAACTTAATTCCGGGGGTATATGCGGCAGCTTCTGTACTATGGATTTTGTCATTTATAGTGATAGCAGTCAGGGGGATTAGTGTTATTATCAGTTTTTTTATCAACAAAAAGCCCGTAATGAACGTGCTATTAAGCGCATATATAGTGCATATACTAACCCTCCCATTTGCTCAGGATGTGATAGATGAAACATTTTTCAATATAGCAGCTGTGATTGTTTTCACTATTACCTTTATTGGGATTTTAACAACTTTTGTTTTTCTATTAAAACACATGCTTTTAATCAAGAAAGAAACAGGGCAGCAAGATAAGGAGGATGGATAATGGAAATAATAATGAAAATAGTTTTGATAGCCGGGATAATCCTGTTTATTATCCTCTCTTCAATTGCAGCCCCAATAATATCCGGACTGGCTGCATTGATAATTACAGGATGTTTGAGAGCTGTGAAGAGAACAATAACATATATCTTTGGTTAATAAGAAGTCTATAAGACATGACAGGTTTCTAATTATGCAAGATAGGGGGTGAAGATTTATGATAACTTTAGGTGATGTAATTTTCTGGTTCTTGGTTTTTTCAAGTCTTTTTTGGATTACAATAGCAGCGGTCTTAGTGCTAATAGATGGTTTGGTGCTCATTAAAAACAGGAGAACTAAAGGAGATGTGGAGCTCATTTTTATAAAATTTTGTCAAATAAAAACACTCCTTCTATGCATGTTATGTGGTGCATTGCTCCTTTTCCTATGTGTGATTGCAGGGAGCGATGCCAGCTCATATCTTATGTTATTGGAGGAGATAACATTTGTATGGATAATTATAGAGGGGTGGCTAGTTATAATTGCGGCGGGGATACTTTTAGCAGGAACTATCATTAAAGAGGAATGTTGCCGGTAGGCTGGGCTTCTTATTGAGTTATATAATTCGTTCGATATAACTGGCAAAAACAACTATAGTGAAAGACAAAAGTCTTTCCCTATCTACTCAAGGACAAAAAGGGGAATTATTAATGTCCTTAAGTATAAACAGGAGGAAAGAGAATGGACTGCCACAAAAGCAGGAAAGATGACAAGAGAAAATTGCCGAAAGACAGGCGATTAAAGAGAAGGAAAAACGGGCATCTTCACATCCACATAAAGAGCAAGAAATTCGGGCAAGGAAGAAAGAGATAAGGCAGGACAGGCAAGGTAATTTATAGTAAATGACATTAATTTTCTACCAATTTTATAGAAAGCTAACGCTTTCTATCCTTCAAACTCTAATGAGTTTAAAGAGTTCGAAGTTATGTCATTTCCTATCTAGTAAAGGCGCTTTTGGTAAATTATTTGCGTCCTTTACTATAAGAAAGAGAGGAATGCATGAATTACAGAAAAAAGATAAGGAGAGACAGGTTATGTAATGATATTTTTGGTAGATCTGGCTTTAGCAAGACAATTACTGCAATGATACTTATTCTTGCCGGTGTATTAGGCATAGCAGTAGTTGAGGTAAACAAACACGTATCTTATTTACACAGCAGGGCAGGTATTTATGAGATTGCTGAATGGTTTGGATTTAGTGAAAGCCAGGTTGATAAGTTAGTAGAAGGGGCGCGAAATCGTATAAATGACCCGAGTTGGAAATAGGAAGGAGGAAGCAATGAACAAACTAATTTTATTAATGTGGGGTTTGTCTTTGACAGGGGTAGTAATCGGAGGAATCAGCGTTGCTGTAAGCTTTGTTGTAAGTTTAATCAGGCATAGAAAAAGCCTGATTTCAATGGAGTTTGTAGCTGGGGCATGTATTTTGAACATTCTGTTTGCACCATTTATTCTCATAGAAAGAATGTTTCCAGATACAATCTTTATAACAGCCACAACAATTTTTGTTTTAATTGTTCTGGCAACTATAACATGCATGTTTCTTTTGTTGAAATCCCAGAATTCAAGAAATTCTGATAGCTCTCAACAATAAAAGACTTTTGAGGTTAAGCAGGAAGGCAGCAAAAAAGAAAAAGGAGGAAGAAAATGAAAAACAAGAGAGGATTAACCTTGGTTGAGCTAATATTTATAATAGTAGTAGCAGGGATTTTAGCAGTATTAGCAACCCCCGGATTTTTAAAGTTGAAAGAGAGTTTGCAGAAAAATGTTCAGAATGCTGCATCTCTAAAATCATCAGAGGCGGCAGAAACAAAATCTCAATATTACCAAGTCAGAATATGCTGGAAAGATGCGCAAGGCGAAAGAATAGAGACAATTGAGAATGTTGAATGGGCATATATCGATAATAGCGGGGCTGTTATTGTGGTTTATCAGTATGAAGGAAGGAGACGAAACAAAGCAATTCCCCTGACTCAAAATGTTTTGTGGTGCGATCCCATGAGATAAGCAAATACTATAAAGATATGGGATTAAAGTGATAAGGAAAAAGAAAAGAGCAGAAGAGAAAAAGGAGGGATGAAAGATGAAAAAGCATGAAGCTTTGAAATTGATTATTAAAAATCTCAATACTATAATCCCGGAATTGAAGCAGCTTAAAGAAAAGATTAGGCCAGTGTTTGAAGAAAGGGGCTGGAATATTTCTGAGGTTGGTGTTGATGTTGCTGAGGTTTCTTTGAAACTTACAGGAAATATTAAACCATGCGACTACGATATCATTGTTTATGACAATGCGCATCGCTATACAATAACAGCTAGTCTTGTTCATGCATGGGTTAGATCTGCTGTTAGTGATTATCAAGGTTATTGTTGTGTGAAATCAGGAGCAGTCCCATATCCTGAAGACTCATTTTTGGGCTTGGAATTTCTAAAGGACCTGAAAAAGGCTCTGGGCATTTGAAAAAATCAATGCCTTTAATACTTCAGGGCTATTTCTGGTTTGAGCTGGTTTCAGACCAGATGGAAAATATAGTGAAAGACATAAGTCTTTCCCTATCTACTCAACGACAAAACGGGGAAATATAAATGTCGTTGAGTATAGATAAAGGAGGGATGAATTATGAAAACCAGGCTTTTAATTTCTTTTCTGCTCATTGTTTTTACATATCCAATTATTTCCGCAGGCAGTTATGATAGTTATGCAAAAACAAAAGCTGGCAAGGCAAACAAGGCTAAATCACGGGCAAAGCAAGAAACAAGGCAGGTGAAACAGACAAAGGCAAAGCAACTGAAACAACTAAAGGCTCAAAGGACATTAAAGCCAAGACGTGCGAGAATCAAAGAGTTTTATCGCGCGCATATAAACCAGGGCATACCTGAAAAGCCGACAAAAATACTTGTAGGGCATAGATGGGGTGAGAGCAATTTGTATGAGGAAGGTGTAGCAAGAGAGATATACAATAAAGGCAGTTACAATGCAGCAAATGTCACATGCCCCTCTGATGCTTCTGGCATTTGGCTTTATGAATGGGAAAATGGCAAGCTTGTTAAAAAGAAATGGAGGGCGTGGAAAAGCATGGAGGAAGAAGTCATAGGATTTCATGAATTCCTGAAGAGGAGATACCCTAAAGCATTGGCTGCAGCATATCGCGGAGATGTTATTGCCTATGCAGATGCCCTTACAAAGGCTGGCTATCACACAGGCAGCAAGGAAAAATACAGGCAGCTCTTGGCTGGCTCTATAAAATATGTTAACAGGATGATAGAGAGATGAGGGAAGAGAAAAGGAAGTCAAGAGAAAGGAGGAAAGAAAATGGAAAAATTAATAAAAACATTAAAGGTGATTTTAGATGACACAATAAGGATGGGTTGGTTTGTAATACGCGTTTGGTCTTTAATCATGATTGTATGGTTAATACTTCTTTGCATGCGAGTGCATCCTTGACCTTTCTTTCCATTATGTTTGGAAACTGATAAGGTAAAGGTAAATTGCAAATAGCAGGGAGATTGAGCAGAAAAGGAAGAGGGGTAAAAAATGTGTAGATGGCTAATTTATCAATTTAGGAAACATTTTCTGGTATGCAAATGTGAGAGCATGGCAGGGTTTGGTTATTGCTGGAGATGCAGGAAATATAAGTATCCTCAAGGAATAAAATGATAGAGAGATGAGGGAAGGGAAAAGGAAGTCAAGAGAAAGGAG
>JACOYM010000043.1 GCA_016181905.1 Candidatus Pacearchaeota archaeon
CGGGGCTATTTACAAAAAAGGAAAATGTAAAGAAAAAGAGGAAAGGCAAAAATGAGGCATTTTTTAAGATTGAGATATCCAAAGCTGTTATTGCTTTTGGTTATGACTATTCTTTCCTATCTTATCTTTACAAACCCGTATATCAAGGAATTTGTTTTGAATTTTGGCATTGGGCATTTTGGCTATATAAGCAGCTTTACTGCAGGCATTTTGATGGCTTTCGGCTTTAGCGCCCCGATTGCTATTGGATTTTTTATAATATCACAGCCGCAGAACATTGTGATTTCTGCAATTCTTGGGGGGCTTGGGGCAATTCTCGGAGATTTGCTCATCTTCAATTTTGTAAGATTTTCTTTTATTGATGAATTCAAAAGGCTTGAAAGAACAAAGCCTTTCAGGGCAGTTATAAAGGCTATAGAAAAGAACACAACAGCAAGAATAAGAAACTATATCCTGTATATTTTTGCCGAGATTATTATAGCCTCGCCAGTCTCTGACGAGATTGGGATTACAATGCTGGCAGGATTAACCTCAATCAAGCAGAAGATATTTTCAGTTGTTACATTTTTTGTGCATGCTGTTGTAATATTAATTATACTGGCTCTTTCGCATTAACCTTGACAGGCATAAAGAATTTTTTAATAGCCTGCTTTTTCAGCTCTTTTGCAAGAGAAGAATCCTTGTTTATCACAACCCTTATAGATGATTTATAATCCAGCACTTCTGCCAAGAGATTCATGATATTTTTTCTGCCTACAAGCTTCTTCATTTTTGCCTTTAATTTTTCAGGAATAAAAATAGAGACAAAAGAGTCTCCAAAAACCAGAACATCATTTGAAAATTTCTCATCTGCAGCCTTAAAATTAACGCCTATGGCCCTGTAGAATTTTCCGCATAATTTTTCCAGCTCAGAATTTCCAGAACAAAAAAAATAAAACTTATGCCCCCTTTTTATCAGCCTTTTATAATAATTGTATTCTGACCTTAAATAGAAAATTGGCCTCCACTCTGCTGAAAGATTCCAGCATATAATGTCATTTTTTGTTTTAAATAATTCTGATTTCATCAGGTAATACAGGTATTTTTCAGCATCAAATATCGTGTCGAAATTCAGGACAATTATGTCTGATTTTTGCTTTGAGTCTTTTATTCCAAACAGGTTATAAACCCTTTCTTTTGTGTAATAGTTTGTCTCTACAATATCTGTAAATGACTGGACTCTTTTAATCCACTCAATATTTATCTCATACTTCTTGTCTTTTTTAACCAGAACCTTCAATTCCGCCAATTCTTTGACGGCATTAAAGACAGCCTGGTAAGAAGAGCTATAGCCATACTTGCTTTTTATTTTGTAGAATATCCCCCTTAAAGAAAGAGGCCATTCTAATGCTAAAATGTTTATAACAGCATCTTTGGTGCTCTTTGGTTTTACATTAATTTCCGGAATAATTATGCTTATTGTCATTGCCTAAATACCAGGATATGTTTAATTTATAAACTTTTTGGTTTACTTTTCATTAAACTAAAGGTTAATTATATCTTAATCCGAGAGCATTCCGCAATGATAAAAGAGGCTGATAATTTTGAGAATTACCCTAAGATAAAAGAATTTCTGAATAAAAAAGAGATTGTGGATATAACCCCCTTAAAGTCCAGATGGAGAAAAGAAAATGTAATATTGAGGATTGATTGTAAAAGCGGAAGATATGTTTTTAAGATGATAAAGGGCAATGATAAAATAGATGAAATTGAAAGAGTTAAAATCCTGAAGTCAGAGTATCCTTTTATTTTTACTGCAGCCCACGTTTATGAAGAAAATGCTTACTTGATGGATTTTATAGAAGGAAAGAGTTTTTTTGAGCTGGATTCTGCCGAGAAGACAGAAAAAATAAATCTTGCCGGCAGAATATTAACAGGCTCATGGAATGGGCAGTATTTTCCTAAAAAAGACATAAGAGACAGGATAAAAGGCTCATTTGAAAGATACAGAGAAAAAGGCTCCAGATTTTTCTCTAATAATGAGCTGAGAACATTAGATTTCAGCATTTTTTCCAGCGTTTCTTCTCAGCCAAGCCATAATGATTTGAATGCCGCTAATCTTTTATATAATGAAGGAATAAAATTAATTGACCCAAGCAATGAGGGTTATGAAGATATTTCAAGAGACATCGGGAGATACCTTGCTTCTTGTTTTTTTAATAATTATGATTATTTTGGAAATGACAAGAAAACCTCTTTAAGCATAGCTTATTCTTTTCTTTGCAATTTTTCTTCAGAACTGCTTGACAGGGCAAAATATTATGCAGGAGAGTCTTTTTTGTCTTTTCTTAACTTTGACACAATATCGGCTTCTAAAGAAACACTCAAAAAATTAGCAATTAATACTCTGACTAAAGATAAAGCAATAATAAAATGCCTGGAGGAGGGTTTATGAAGATAATCTTTGATTTAGACGATACTTTATACAGCAGTAAAGAGCTAAGGGAGAAGAGGGAGAAAAGGATACTCGAGTTTCTTGGAAACAGAAGTAAAGAATTTTTAGAATTGAGAAAATCTAATACGACTATTGGCTCTTTAAGCAAGCTTGGGATTAATAAAGAGACCTTTTTTAAAATTATAGAAGAAGTGCCAATTAACCTGGATAAAGATGAAAAATTGAGAGAGATATTAAAAGATCTGAAAGAAAGAGGCAGGCTTATAGTCCTCAGCAATATATCTTATTCCTGTGTAAAAAAGAGCCTGGAACAACTGGGAATCATTGACTTAATTGATAAATTCTACGGAGGGGATAATTTTCTCACAAGCAAGCCTTCTGAGGAAATATTTTCTATTGTTGAAAAAGGGGACATATGCGTAGGAAATAATTTTAATAAAGACTTATTGATTCCAAAGAAAAAGGGGGCTGTTACTATTCTTATCTCTGAGAAAAATAATCCTGACTCAGACTTTACAATAAAGAGCATTTATGACATTGAAAAAATTATCTAAACATTTAAAAAGATTTAAGTGTCTGATTAATCAACGCTCCTGTAGTCTAGAGGCCAAATTCTTTTAGCTATGAAGGCTTAAGAAGGCTATGGATTTTGCCCTCTCACGGCAAAGACCCGAGTTCGAATCTCGGCAGGAGCATATATTTAAAAATATAAAAAACACAAAAAGAACATGAAACGCTCAAGCAGAAGATGGAAAAAGAAAGGGCAGATGAGGTGGAAGTGGCAGCGAAAGCGCCTTAAAAAGGAAAAGAGGCAGAGAAAAATGAAGAGAATGAGGGCGAAGTAAACAGGAAAAAAGGGTTGAAGAACTGAAGAATAAAAGATATATTCTATTATAAAAATATTTAAGTATTCCTGAATTAATGATTTTTTATGGAACTCAAAAAAGAGATGCAAATTATATCAAAAAAGATAGATAGGACTTCTGTAAGGGAAAGAAAAATACAAGAGAGTATAAAAAAGATTCAAGAGAGGATTAGAGAAGGCGAGTCTACAGGAAATTTTATTAAAGATTTCTGCATCAAAAAATATGGCTGTTATTATGAAATGTTTTTTAAAAAGCTTAATGAGTTGTGTTCAAACCTGAAAAAGTATGACAAAGAAATTGTGATGGTTGAAAAGCATGTAGAGCAGGTTGATAATCGGGGCCAGCCCGGTATCAATTACTTTATCTCCCCTGTTCGCATATATAACCATGCTGAACTGCATGCTGGACTTATTAAAAAGCCATTTCTCATCTTAAAAGATGTGTATATAGGACTTAGCACTGATAAGAAGGTTACAAGCAAGGGGGCGTATATCTATGAAGGGGAGATACTGCTTCCTCGTAAAGAGATTTATTGGAATAGTGATGATTATAAAGAGAGTATATTGATTGAATTCAGTGAATTGTTTGAGGTGTTGAGGATGCCAATTCCGCAAAACGAATTTGGCCCTGTTAGCGGCACATATACAAAATCATTAAACATCATTGTTGGCGATTCAGATGTCAAGAAGTATTTTAATGATAAAAAACACAGCAAGAGTTTTGAGAACCTTGAAAGATTACTTAGGGGAAGGGGATATAAGAGCGGGTAGCCTTTGTTTTTTTTAGTGAAGTTTAAACTATATTCTTTAAGACAAGAATGTTTAAAAAACTAAATGACGAACATTAATCATGGCAAGCAGCGAGATATGGACAGAAAAATACCGCCCGGAAAAATTTGAAGAAATTGTAGGGCAGGAAGAAATTATAAAAAGAGTCAGGTCGCTTGCTCAGGGATTGAACATTCCTCACCTGATGTTTGCAGGCCCTGCAGGAACAGGCAAGTCTACCCTTGCATTAATAATAGTTAAGGAGCTTTTTGGAAATTCCTGGAGGGATAATTACCTGGAATTAAATGCAAGCGACGAAAGGGGCATCGATGTTGTAAGGCAGAAGGTTAAGGATTTTGCAAGGACAAGGGCAATTGCAAATGTTCCATTCAAGGTGATTTTTCTTGACGAGGCAGATGCGCTGACAAGAGAGGCGCAGCAGGCATTAAGAAGAACAATGGAAAACTTCACGGCAACATGCCGTTTTATTCTCTCATGCAACTACAGCAGCAAGATTATAGACCCTATCCAGAGCAGATGCGCGATATTCAGATTCAGGCCCCTTACATAAGAAAATATAGAAAAGATAATAAAAAGAATAACAGAGGCTGAAAAGCTGGAGATTGACAAGAATGCAATTGGCTTGCTGTATGAGGCAAGCGAGGGGGATTGCAGAAGGATGATAAACCTGCTGCAGGCAACAGCGTCTATAAGCGTAAAGATAACAGAAGACATTGTCAAGACAATTGTCTCAAGCGCAAAGCCAGCTGATATAAGGGTTGTTTTGGATTATGCCATGGCAGGAGATTTCCTGAAGGCAAGGGAAAAACTGCTGAATGTAATGCTGCATGATGGCTTGTCAGGGCAGGACATAATAAAGGCAATACAAAAAGAGGTGTGGAACCTTAAGATTGAGCCGGACAAAAAAGTCAAGCTTACAGCAAGGACAGGGGAGATTGAGTTCAGGCTTGTAGAAGGCAGCGATGAGTTTATACAGCTTGAGGCATTGCTTGCCAGCTTTGTTGAGGCGGGGATGTAATCAACTTTAAAATTAAAACGAAACACCCTCTTTTTCCTGAAATAAAAGCTTATGAAAAATTTGAAAAAGAAGGGAAATTAGAGCAATATACTGGTAAATGGATTGCTATTTATAAAGGCGAGATAGTAGCAGTAAGCAGTAATTCAAAGGACTTGTCTTTAACTGCTTACCGAAAATACGGATATAAATATATCTTAATGAGAAAGGTTGAGACGGAAAAAGTTGATTATAGTTTTTTGAGGAGAACAATTTATTAAGGTATGCAATATTAAACACAGAATTTTATATCCCTCTCGGAATTGAATTTGGATATAAAGCACTATCAAAAAAGCTTAAAAGATTAACCTTGAGATTATAGGTATTTATGATTATATCCTAAAGTAATTTATAAAAAGCCAACAAAAATGCAAAGCAAAAACAACAACCTAAACTTCTGCGAGAAATACAGGGCAAAATGTTTTGCAGATGTGAAAGGGCAGGAAAATGCAATAGACAGGATAAAGGCATTCATTAAAAGATTTCCCTTGAGGAAAGCCACCATTCTTTATGGCCCTTCAGGAACAGGCAAAACAAGCATTGCCTATGCACTCGCCTTTGAGACAAAATCTGAAATTTTTGAGCTAAATGCCTCTGATTTAAGAAACAGGCCAATGCTTGAGGCGGTTCTCAAGCCGGCAGTTGAGCAGCAAAGCCTTTTTTCAAAAAACAAGATAATACTGGTTGATGAAGTTGATGGAATACTTGGCGATAGCGGGGGATTGGCAGAGCTTCTTGTTCTTATAGAAAAAACAAGCTTTCCAATAATAATAACTGCAAACAACATATGGCACCAGAAATTCAACTTGTTAAGGCAGAAATGCGAGCTTGTTGAGCTGAAAGAGGCAAATTATCAGGTGATTTTTGAAATTTTAAAGGATATAGCAAAAAAGGAAAGCATTATTAAGGAAAGCGACTTTTTGAAGAGCATAGCGATAAGGTCCAGGGGCGACATAAGGGCAGCAATAAATGACCTGCAGACAATCGCGTCTGAGCCAGCAGGAATAATACAGGAGGATATTGACGAGAGAAACAAGGAAGAAAGCATCTTTAATGTTCTGAGGGCAGTATTCAAAAGCAAAGCAGTGCCAGAAATCCTGTCTGTGTATGAGAATGTGGACATGCCGATAGATGACATATTCCTGTGGATAGAAGAAAACATTCCATATGAATACCAAGGAGAAGAGCTTGCCAAGGCATTTGAGGCATTAAGCATAGCAGATGTCTTCAGGGGCAGGATACACAGGCAGCAGCACTGGCGATTTCTTGTCTACCAGAATGCATTCTTGTCAGCAGGCATAGCAGCAGCAAAGAAAAAAGCGAAAAATGATTTTACAAAATACAATAAGCCAACAAGAATACTTAAGATATGGCTCTCAAACCAGAAGAATGCAAAAAAGAAAGAGATTGTGGCAAAATATGCCTATGCCACGCACTGCTCAAAGAAGAGGGCAAAAAAGGAATTTTCAATACTGAAATTGTTTATAAGCAAGAGCGAGGGAATAAAAAAAGAGCTGAAGCTGAATGAAGATGAAGTCTTGTTTCTTGAGAGAAAAGGGTGAATATTATTCCTGCCAATGATGTGAGAAAGGTTTTTAAATACAAAGTTGTTCTTCTTTCCACCCGTGGGAAAAAGAGTTCTGATTAGAAAAATGGTAAGAATGCTTAGGCAAACAATTGTACCTGCACGAAAGGGAAGTGTTTTAGTTTCCACTGTAAGTGGAGTGTCTGTTGGAAGAGATTTTGAAACAATGGTTTTCCCAGCTGATTCTTCTGGCAGACCAGATACAACAAAGGCATTATACGAAGACCATGCTATAACCCCAAAATGTGCAAAAAGAAATCACAGAACAGCTTGCGAGAGATTTGACAGACAAAATAGACTATACAAATTTCTGGATGGAGAATATCGCCCTATTGGTATTGGTTTAGAATATTTAAGTTGGCTCTTGTCTTATAAAAACTCTTCCTTTGCAGGATAGAAAATCTTTTATTTTCCAGCCCATCACAAATCATCTTTTTAATCCAGAAATTT
>JACOYM010000044.1 GCA_016181905.1 Candidatus Pacearchaeota archaeon
CTCGTTATTTTATCATCTATTAGGCGGGGATTTATATTATAGGTGTCTCTTTCAACATCAACAAAAACCGGCGTAAAGCCGGCATGAACAACTGCATTGGCTGTAGCAATAAAAGAAAGCGCAGGAATAATGATTTCATCACCTCTCTTTGCCATGCAGTCATACAAAACTGCTAAGGCAATGGTGTCTGCAGCTGTTCCAGAGCCTACAGCAACTGCTTCCTTGACGCCTACCCTCTCTGCAAATCCCTCCTCAAACTGCCTGACATATTTCCCCTGAGAAATATTCCTGCTTTTTAAAATTTCTTTTATAAGCTCGTTTGACTTGTCGGTTATTGTTATTGTACCAAAAGAAACCTCTCTGTCTTCCTGAACTTTCTCTTCAATTGTGCTGCTCATTTCTGAAAATTTTTATTTTACTCTGAATTATACAAGTCTGATATTTCGATTAAAATTGTTGACCTCTCGCTTTTCAATGCCCTTTCATATGCAGGGACAATGTCCTCTTTTTTCTCTAATTTTACAACATCTATGTTCTTGAATAGCAATTTAAAGACATCTGTGTAGTCTGAGCAATGCTGAAGCCCTGGATAAAATGGGGTTTTGCTTCCTACAAGCGTCCTTATTATTACCTTTGGCTTAAATTTGCCCTCAGACATCTCATCTATTTTGTCTAAATGATTTACAAGCTGGTCTGCTGCCCTCCACATAAAATCCATTCGGGGGTATATGGATACTGGAACATATCCCTTGAGGCTTAAGCCAATTGCCATTCCTGCCTGCGCTTCCTCCATGATTGGCAGTTCTATCTTTTTTGAATTGTCTATAGTTCCCAAAGTGCCAAACACAACACTGCCAGGAAATGCCACAGACTGCCCTAAGAATAAAACTCTTTCATCCTTTGCGAGCAATTCCATTGCCTTTATTACTTCGTCTTTGTATGTCATTTTAAAACGTTACCCACTGCCCGCATCCATGATGCGGATAAATCCTTTCATATTTATACCTTATAACATTCTCGCCAGAATCCTCTTTTCCCCAACTCTCTTGAGTAGGGGTATTAACGCTCAAGCCATTATCCTCAACAACAAATGTTATGGGAAGATTTTGCCTTCTTGCGTATTTCACACACTCATAGAATATCCCTGTTTCAGCAGCCATATCCCCTACAAATATCCATACATGCTCCTTGGATTTTTCGAGCTTTATGCCTGCTGCAACTCCTAATGCAATTGGCAAGGCTCCTGCAACAATGGCAGAGGTGAAGAAATTATATTTTTCATTGTTTATATGAATGCTCTTGTTTTCCATGATTTCCTGTTTCAGCCATTCCCTGTCTATTCCCCTGAGAAGCGCATGATAGTGGCTTCTGTGCGTGGAAAAAATCCAGTCGCCTTCCTTTACATTTCTAAAGATATCTATAAGATGCTCTTCATTTCCCTTGCAGAAATGAACAGGGCTTCTTATTTTTCCTGACAGGTATAACTCCTTAATTTCGTCTTCAAATTTAATTAAATAATCAATTAGATCTTCTTTTGATTTATTTTTTATATCTTCCGTGCTCATTTAACATTAGAATAACTTGGGTTTTTAAACAATTTTATCCTGCAGTACATATTTAGAAAAGCCTAATTATTATTTGCGCTGTTCTGCGGCATCATGCCCCTGCCTTTTCTTTTAAAAGCGTCTATTATTGAAATATCATTCTTGTCCAGGCATCCTGTTATGAATATAATTAAAAGATAAAGAGAAAAGAAAAGCAGACTTAGCAAAATAAATGAGCGAAGCCTCAATTCAAAAAACAATTTGGCAATAATCAGCAAAGACAGAGGAATTAGGGAGACAATCAAAATTCTAAGCATTTTTCTTTTTAACGGAAAAAAAGAGAGAGAATGCTTTATCTCAAAAAGCAGAATTAGGGTAAGCACTATTCCTGAGATTGTTGTGGCTATTGCTGCGCCAGTTATGCCTAAAGGAGGAATAAGGATTGCATTTAAGATAAAGTTCAAAATTATCATAATTACAAGATTTGTCATTATCATCCTTGACTTTCCAATCATGAAAAGAAGGCTGTTTGCGAGAGGGGCTATGAAAGAGATTATCCCACCTACTGCAAGTATTCTCAGTGCAATTGCTGCTGAAATATACTCTGCACCAAACAGAAGTTTTATAATAAGCTCTGGAAACACAAGCATAATCAAAAATAGCGGCAGATTCAGGATTAAAATCCACTTTCCAACCTGTTTGCTTAATTCCTTAATCACATAAAAATTCTTTCTGGAGAATTCCTTGGTAATCAGCGGAAAGAAAAGCTGCATGAACAAGTCATGGACAAAATTCAACAGGAAAACTATAGGAATGGCTGCATTATACAGCCCAACTTCTAGGGCGGTCTTGAAAAAGCCAATCATTAAAGTATCCTCCCAATAGAATATGCTTGCAAAAAGCCCATAGAACATCAGCGGCCAGGAGTAGAAAAGAATCTCCTTTCTGATTGCCAATTTTTCTTTTTGCTTTGCAGAGGGCTTCTTGAATATATTTATTATTAAGTACCTGCAAACGAAGTAAGAAATAAGAAGCATTAAAAATGCACCAAGAAGATAAGAGAATACAACCGAATTATACCCCATGCCCATAATGATTAAAATGACAAGAATAACAGCCCTTGCTGCATTCTGGAAAATATTTATTATAAAGGAATACCAAACAATTTTCTCAAATGCCCGAAGTGCGGAAAGAAAAACATTTGCCAGAATTGACAGGGGGATGACAATGCTAAAAATCCTCAGAAAAATAATCAGTCTTGCATCATGAAATATATTCACAGAAATAATCTCAGAAAGAAAGAAAAGAAGAATGCCTGCTATAAGGCTTGAAACCAGCAAGAAGTTAAATGCAAACCTAAAGATACAATTTATCTTGTTACTCTGATTTTTACCCCTGTAGATTGAAATGTATCTAACCAATCCATCTATTAACCCAAATGACGCAAATGCGACAATCCAACCTAGAATCATCAGAGCAAGAGAATAAAGCCCGTAAATCTCCACTCCGAAATATCTTGCTACTATAATTCTGTACACATAATTAATTATCTTGGACAGCATAAGGGCTATGAAAACAAAAAATGATGTTTTAACAATAAGCTTAAGATAGCTGTCCAGTTTATTTGCACGCCCTTTCATTTCCATAAAAAAGAAAGGTATTATTTAAAGCTTATTCAAGGGATAGGTTTATAAAAATAGATAATTTTAGCATAAAAGGAAAAGGGCCAAAAATGGAAGATGGAAAAAAGAAGGGCATAATAGACAATCTTATTAATTTTGTATTCAAAAAAAGAAATCTTTATCTTATTTTAATACTGCTTGTTGGGCTTGTGTTAAGAATAATACTCGCAGCTAATGCAGAGCCGCTTGCTGATGAGATGAATGTCGGAATAAGGAGCATTGATGTTCACAAGTCAGGAACAATGAATTCCATAGACCAGAGCCATAGTTTTTATTTTTTGAATGAGATAGCTTACAAATTATTTGGAGGCATAAACCTGTTTACAGCAAGATTTACATCTGTTTTTTTCGGAATTCTTTCTATACTTATGATTTATCTTATTGTAATGAAATTATACAAGAATGAAAAGATAGCAATAGTATCAGCATTTCTTGCTGCAATATCCGGGTTTCAGATAAGATACAGCCTGGCAGAGATGGACATAACAATGGCTTTTTTTGTCTTATTGAGCAGCTATATGTTCTTGATTGCAATTTATGACAGCAAAAACAAGATGTATTACCTCTCAGCGTTGTTTCTCGCCCTGGCAATAGCAGTAAAAACATTTGCTGTAGTATGGGGGCTTTCTTATATTGCATTTTATTTATATTATTGCTCCAAAAATAAGGAATACAAAAAGGAGTATTTGAGCAAAAAGGGATTAAAGATTGTTATAATATGCTTTGCTATAGTTTTGATATTCCTTTTGCCGACAATAATATCAAACTATCTTTTATATAAGGACAAGGGAATTGTTGATTTGCAGGTTGCAAGATTCCTGAATATAAACAAAGGAGTTTATGCCGGGCTTGGGGGGATTGACTCTCCTTTCATGCTAAGCCAGCTTGTAACTGGCATGAAGGCAGGATTCAGCGCATTCTGGAGGTTTGATGCGCTGATAAGCATCCTCGCGGTGTTGGGATTTATAATAACATTCAAGAAATACAAGGATGCAAACATATTCTTGTTTTTCTGGTTTATCTTTGCATTCTTATTTATAGCAGGAACAGCCTGGCTGGACACTCATTTTGTTTTTAATACGCTGATATTCTCTGTCTTTGCCTCTCTTTTCCTGGTTGAGATAGATACAAAAATTTCTGAGAAGACTAAATTCAAGAAATTTCTTCCTGCAGCATTGATAATCCTGCTTGTCTTCAGCTTATTTGTGCTTTCTCCCTATTTAACAAGCAAAACAGCAATATCAAAGATGAGAAGTTTTGCTGTTGAAAGCATAAGCGGGAGCGATTTAGTGATTGCAGACCAAAGAATTTACAGAGGCAGGACTGCATTTATGTTTAATGACAAGGCGTATGCAGAAAGTGAAAATATCAATATGATTTTAAGCCAGCTTGATGAAAAATATCCTGGCATGAAGAAAGCTGTTAAAACCTACTTTATTGAGTGCATTCCTGATGACTGCGGCTGGGGGACAATAGCGGCTCAGCCAGACTTAAACCAGTCTGTTGAGAGCATGGTTATGTTCTTCAAAAACAATTCAAGAAGCGAGAAGATTATTTATGGCGGGGGAAGCCCGGGAGAAAAAGAGCAAACAAAGGGCGGTTATTTCAGGGTATATGAAACAACACTCAACATCAATCCTCTTATTATAGATGCTGTAAAGCAGACACATTCACATTATTTCTATCCTGTTGGGTGGGAAGGCGAGGTATATGACAGATACAGCATACACAACAGGATAGATGGAGCATTGAATAACTTTGGATTTTTTATATTCTATATAACAATAGCGCTCGAGGCTTTGTCTCCTTTAGCTTTGATATGGCTCTTCAGAAGAAATAAAAAGGCATAAAAAAATGACAACGATGCAAAATTTGCAATGAAAAAA
>JACOYM010000045.1 GCA_016181905.1 Candidatus Pacearchaeota archaeon
TTTGGTTATAATAGCGCTTAATTGAGCCATCTTCTAATTAGGTACTTAATGTTTTTAAAATTATGCCCCTGCCGGGATTCGGACCCGGGTCTCAGCCTTGAAAGGGCTGCATCCATAGCATTCTCTTAACATTTATAGTCAGAGAGAATTTGGCCTCTAGACTACAGGGGCATATGTAGATAAAGTTTGATGTTTTATAAATCTTTTTAGAATTGAATAAAATATGAGCCCACGAGGATTTGAACCTCGGACCCTCGCCTTTCCTAGCTTTCTAAGTTTTGCTTGGAAATGAAAACTCTAACGAATCTTCTCCATATAAGAGCGATGCTCTAACCAGGCTGAGCTATGGGCTCACTATTCAGCAATAAAACACGCCCAGAAGATATTTAAAGTTTTCTTAAGCCAAAAGATTTGCTGATTGTTGCCTGTAGGCATATCACTTAAAATATTCTTGGCTGCTTCCAGCAAGCAAAAACTTCTGGCAAATACAAAAAAATAAAAAGAAAAAATAAAAATATAAACTTATTTTGTTAAATCTCCCACAGCTTCTGCAGTTCCGCCTATGCCAGCGCCAATTGCTGCCCCTTCTCCTGAAGAGATTGTGTCTCCAAGAATTGTAATAGATTCTCCATGCGCTGCAATTGCTCCTGCTGCTCCATACACTATCGCTCCTCTTGCCACTCTTCCTGCAAGTCCAGCTTCATCAAACGCTGCATCAAGATTTCCTTGCTCGCTTAAATCAGGAGTTTCATATGGAACAACAACACCTGTTGCGTATTCTGCTTCATCTAAAACACTTCTTCCTCCTGCCTCAATTCCCTTAAGAATCGGCAATCCCTGCTCTCCTGTCACAATATCCTTGCCACTAACTGTTGCGACAAGTGTTCTGCCTATCGCGCGCGGCAACCCGAAAATAGCCTTTACAAGATTATCTCCGCTGTTCTTTACATCCATCTCTGCCATTGCTGATGGCATATAAAGGCAAGATAGAAGACCTGCTCCAACTAAAACATTATAAAAACTCTTTCTCATTTTCACCTCTTTTATTACCTCCTTTCACTTGCTAAACCCTATATATTTCTCAATTCTTTTATTTAAAAACATTCCTATTATATGATATATAAGTTATAATGCATTATATATGTTGTAAAAGATAATGGTAAAACCTGTCCGAGCCATCTCAATATAATCTCTATCCCATTATGCGCTGTCTGGCATGCTTCTTGTCTCTCTTTTTCTTTTGTCCAGCATCTCATTTATCTTCTTACTAACCCTGAAACTGATGTCCTTCAGGTCTTCTTCACGCTCTTTTGCATATGTTTCAGTTTCTTTTGAATATGCCTTTTCATTCATTAACCTTGCTGTATCAAATGCATTTCTGATTGACAAAGAATAGTCTCTTACCAGAATAAGCATATTTTCATCAGTATACATTTCTTTGATGACAATATCTTTTATTCCGCTAATTCTATGCTGGCATCTATTTAGAACTTCAACTAAAAATCCATAAGCTTCTTTCTCATCATGCCCGCTCTCTTTTGTGAGGCATTCTTTGAATTCCATTTTGTAGCGATGCAGAAAAGCTTTAATAATCCTCTCTTTTCATTGTTGCATGATTATTGGACTGACAGGAACAAAAGCTTCTGGAAAAGGTGTTATTGCAGGCATGCTGAAAGAAAGAGGTTTTGTGTATTACTCTTTGTCTGATATAGTCAGAGAGGAGGCAAAAAGGCAGGGCATTTTTGATTACACTATAACTCAATTGCAGGACATAGGCAATGAGTTAAGGGAGAAATATGGCAATGGCATATTAGCAGAAAGAATTCTGGAGAAGATTGAGGAAGGGAAGAATTATGCAATTGACGGCATAAGAAATCCTGGAGAGGTTGAAGAGCTTAGAACTTCAGAACTCCCCGAGTGGAATTCTGATAGTGCTCAAGAACCAAACAAAACTAGACAGGTGGTTCTTGACAAATGCAAAGGGCATAAATTTATTCTAATCGCTGTTGATGCATCTCCCGAAATAAGGTTTAAGAGGCTTATAGAGAGAAAAAGGGAGAGCGACCCAAAAGACTGGCAAGGTTTTCTGGAAATGGACAGAAGAGACAGGGGGACTGCAGAAGAAAACAGCGGGCAGCAGGTCGAAAAATGCATTGAGCTGGCGGATATAAAAATTTATAATGGCTCTTCTATTGGGGTTTTAAAGAATAAAATAGAAAAAATGCTGAAGGACTTAAAATGCTGATAGGATTAGTAGGAAAGCCATCTGTTGGAAAATCAACCTTTTTTAAGGCATGCACTTTATCAGATGTGGCTATTGCCTCGTATCCTTTTACAACAATAAAGCCGAATCATGGAGTAGGTTATGTAAAGATAGAGTGCATTGACAAGGAGTTTAATGTTCAATGCCAGCCAAGAACAGGCTATTGCACAAAACATAAGAGATTTGTTCCTGTTGAGCTGATGGATGTTGCAGGGCTTGTGAAAGGCGCAAGCGAAGGAAGAGGGCTTGGAAACCAATTCTTAGACGATTTGAGGCAGGCTGATGCATTTATACATATTGTTGATGTTTCAGGAGAAACAGACGCAGAGGGAAAAGAGGCAAAGGGCTACAACCCTGTTTATGATGTTGAGATGCTTGAAAACGAGCTGGACTTGTGGTATACAGGAATACTCCAAAAGGTATGGAAAGGGTTTGCAAGAACAATCCAGAATACAAAAGAGAATTTTGCGAAGGCTGTGGCAAAGCAATTTTCAGGCCTGAAGGTTAATGAGGAAGATGTCAAAAGGATTTTGCTTAAATCAAATTATGATGCTGAAAGGCCGGCAGAATGGACTGATATTCACCTGAGAAATTTTTGCAATGAGCTAAGGCACTTGACAAAGCCGATGATTATTGCTGCAAACAAGATTGACAGGCCTTTTTCCAAAGAGAACCTTGAGAGATTAAAAAAGGCATATCCGAATATAATGATTATCCCCTGCTCTGCTGATTCAGAGCTTGCGTTAAGGGAGGCAAATAAGGCAGGGCTGATTGAATACATGCCAGGAGAGGCCGAGTTTAAATTATTAAAGCAATTGAATGAAAAACAGAAACAAGCCCTTGATGTTATAAAGAAAAATAGACTCAAAGGGAAATATTCTGCCAGACTGCTTTCTGGTTCCCTTAGGCACAACAGCATTAGACTTTGCCTACAGGCTGCATACAGACATAGGAAATGGCTTTGTTAATGCAGTCAATGCAAAAACAAAGCAGGTTATTGGCAAGGATTATAAATTAAAGCACCGGGATGGAATAGAGATTATGACGAGATAGATTATGTAAAATATATTGAATTGTTTTACAGAATTCTTTGCTTACAAAAGCT
This sequence comes from Candidatus Pacearchaeota archaeon, assembly GCA_016181905.1. Classification (GTDB taxonomy): domain Archaea; phylum Nanobdellota; class Nanobdellia; order Pacearchaeales; family GW2011-AR1; genus JACOYM01. The sequence continues at coordinate 3,369 of JACOYM010000045.1, forward strand.
TTTTCTGTTCTTCATATTTTTTGACAAAATCATATGCTGATTTAAGCATCTCCTTGTTATTTTTTATCTTTATGCAGCTTAGAGCCTCTTCATAACCCAGCCACTTAAAATCTTCGTGTTCAAAAGATATCTTGACTTTTGATGCCTGCTCTTCTGTTACTTTCACAAGCAGAAAAATGGCCTCTTTGCTTACAAGCCTGCCTTCAGCCCTGAAAAACCATCTTTGGGCGTATCTGAATCCCGGTATAATTCTGAAATTGTCAAGGTTTGTTTCTTCCCTTACCTCTCTTTTCATTGTTTCTTCCATGCTTTCTTCTGCTTCTATAACCCCTTTTGCAAAGCCCCAATATGTTTTATATTTCAAAAGAAGGAATTTATGCCCTTTTTCACCTGCATAATAGATTATTGCTCCTGCTGATTTTTCTTTCTTTGCTCCTTCTTCTATTTCTGGCATTTTTTATAAAACCAGAAAAGCTTTAAATATATTGCCCTGCTCTAACTTATTATGGAACAGATAAAAGAGGCAAAGGATATTTTAAGCCCCTTTGGCAGTTTGGATGTTTTGTATTATTACAGCATCGTGGCTGAGAAACTCAAAGATTTCTTAAAAGGGAAGGAGATTGCAGTCAAAATATGGCTCTCAAACCCTAAAGGCATTCCTTTCTTTTTGAAAAGAGGCTCAAACTCCCCGCCTTTATACATTGAGGATTTCAGTGTTGTTGATGAAAAAATGCTCAAGCTGAGAGCTGGGCATAGCCTAAGTGAAGTGAAAAATCAGCTGGCAGCTAAGCAGGAATTGGTGTGGGAATATTTTGTTCCAAGGAAGCTGATGGATTTTTTTTATGCGTGCAACAAGGAAGGGCAGGGCAGGAGGATAGAAAGGGTTTTTATAGACATAGACAAAGGAAAGAATGTTAAATCAGAGATAGCGCAAAAGGTCGCAGAAAGCCTGATTGAAATTATAAAGAATGACAAGGAGCTCAACAAGATTCTAAAATACAGAATGTTCATTATGTGGACAGGAAACAGCTTTCATATCTATCTTATTTTGAAAAAGCCGGTTAATCTTGATTTTTACAATAAATATTTTGCATATCACAAAGACAGCCCGCTTGGCTCATTTACTGGAAGATGGGCTGAAAAGATTAAAAAGAAAACAGGCATAAATGTCCAGGGCGGGCATGAAAAAACTCCTGAGCATATAACAATTGACCCGAGCGGCACTCCAAGCGGAAAGCTTGCCCGCTGTCCTTTTTCCCTGCACATGAAATCTGCCAGTGAGGCAGATGGAATTGCTGTTCCTTTGTCTGAAAATGATTTGAAAAGGAAAAATCTTGTTGCTGAATTGAGAAAGCTGACGCTTAAAAAAGTGCTTGAGAATCTTAAATATTACGCAAAAAGATTATGATAATTAATGTTGCAGTCAAGCCAGGCTCTGCGGAACAGGAGATAATCAAGACAGATGGCAGAAATTTTGTAATCAGGCTGAAATCGCGCGCAGAAGAAAACAAAGCAAACATAGAGCTTGTTAAGCTGCTTGCGAAATATTTTAATACACAGCAAAAGAATATATCCATCAAAAAAGGCAGAAAATCAAAAAAGAAGATTGTGGAGATAAGATGAAAAAGGCAAAAGATGATATAACGGATTTTGACAGGGTATATAAAAGGCAATTAAAGAATTTTGGCTTAAACAGCATAGAATGGAGATTTGGCTATCCTATAGATTCTTGTGAGTCAGGATATTGTTATCCTGGAACTGACAATAAAACTATCACAATCTGCCGAGATGGTGGGGAAAACATCAGCAGTTTTGAATTCAGGCTGCGAGCAAGGCATGAGCTTTTTCATTGGAAATACAGAGATAGGTGGTTTAATAACGAGATATTTGCCTCAATTTTTGAGTATCTTCCTTTAGAAAGAATAGTAAAATAAACCAGAAGAAAATACAGAGAGAAAAAACAAAGATGAAATATGAACTTGCGCCAGATATACAAAAGGAATTTGAGAATATAGTATTAACTCTGAACTTAAGCCATATAAAAACAGATTCTGTTATGTGCTTCAGGGGCTATGGCTCTTCTTCATCCATGAGCTGATGCATATCCCAAAATCCTTTGGAGGGGGGTTTAAGCATCATGACTATGTCTGCAATAGAAACATAGATAATTATTATAAAAGGTATACTGAAAAGAGGGCAAGCATATTTGGCATAGAAAGGCAAAATGAGGGCTAGGCTTCATATTAAGGGAAGGAGCATAATCATAGAAGATTTAAGAAAATGCAATGCATTCAGCAAATTTATAGGATTAATGTTCAAAAGAAGGGAAAAAGCAGCGCCTTTGCTTTTTGATTTTGCAAAAGAAGGCAGGCATGCGATACATTCCTTTTTTGTCTTTTTCCCTTTCCTTGCAATATGGCTCGATAAGAACAATCAGGTTGCTGAATATAAGGTTGTTTATCCATTTGTTCCTCTTGTCACGCCAGCCAAAGAGTTCTCAAAACTAATAGAAATACCACTAAATGAGAAATACAAAAAGATATTTTTGATAATGCAAAATTCCCGTCGGGAATAGAAAAGTTTAAATACAATAATAAACTGATATCTAAAATATAAAATAATAATCAATAAAAGGAGGTAAAAAAATGGGAAAAGTTCTTGTAAAAAACGCTGTTAAGAGAAAGTCTGGTTATCTTTACTACGTCGACGGAAAGGGCAATGTATGCGAAGCAAAGATGGCCCGAGGCGGAAGAAAGAAAAAGAAAAAAAAGTAAACTTTCTTTATTTTTTATTTTTAATCTTTTTATTTTTTAATTAAGCTTTATATTTTTAAAGAATTTTTCTTCTATATTTTTTAATTCCGGCAGTATGCCGCTTGGGACACCTATGTTGTTGTCATAACACCAAATGCCAACATCTTTTTTGTCAGTATCTCTTTTAATGAAGATAGTCTTTTTTGCGCCATCATTCAGCTTGCGTATTGTTTCATGGTCTATGTAGGAAGTGACATCGCAATTTTCTATTTCATTGTTAAGGCTGTAGGAAACGACTATGCCTGTTTCCACATGTATCATTTTCACATATACTTCCTTTTGTTTTTCCATGAAATCATTGGCAAACAATAATTTATAATCTTAACATATATAAAGTATATATTTTTAGGGCTTATACTAAAGGACGCAAATACTCTACCAAAAAGCGCCTTTAGTAGATAGGAAATGACATAAAAATTGGTAGAAAATTAATGTCATTTACTATAGGTTTTTATTGCATACTTCAAAAATACTCTAGAATTAGAGTTTTTGACATTAAAATTTATAAGCCCCTTTTCCCATCATTTATAATGAAATGCATAATCTTATGCGCTGGGTTTGGCACAAGGCTTTACCCCCTTACACTGGACAAGCCGAAGGCGCTTCTTGAGATTGGCAATAAAGCCATGCTTGATTGTATAATCAGCAAGATTGAACCAATTGATGAAATAAAGGATGTTTTCATAGTGTCAAATGACAAATTTTACATGCAGTTTGTGTGGTGGCTTAAAAATTATGCGGGCAAAAAGAATATAGAGATAATTAATGATGGAATATCAACAAATGAAACAAGGCTTGGTGGAATAGGCGACCTGTTCCTTGCAATCAAAGGCAAAAATATGGACGATGATATTCTTGTCATAGCAGGGGACAATCTTTTTGAGTTTGAATTAAATGCATTTATTGATTTTTTTAACGAGAAAAAAGGCATTGCTGTTGCCCTTTATGATGTGAAAAGCCTTGATGAAGCAAAAAAGTTTGGCGTTGTTGCCCTTGACAGCAGCTTTAAGATTATTGATTTTGAGGAAAAGCCAGAATCCCCAAAAAGCGCTCTTATCAGCACAGCCTGCTATATATTCAGAAAAGAGGATTTGCAGGGCATAAAGGATTACATGAAAACCGGCAATAACAAAGACGGCCCAGGATTTCTGATTAAGCATTTTTATCCTTTAAAGGATGTTTATGGGTTTGTATTTTCTGAGCCGTGGTTTGACATCGGCAGCATTGAGCAGTACAATGCTGTCAGGGAGATGTATGGGAGAAAAGATACAGGATAATCTTAAGCGAATTTAATGCCTTGTTCCTGATTTCTTGAAAACTCTTCTACTAATTTTAATATGGTGTAGCTTACAATTTCTGATGGATTATCTAAAAGTTTTAGTTTAAAGTTTGCAACCATTCCTATGGACTCAGCGAAAGTATTAGAAAAATAAGTATATCCTTTAAGAAAGTACCCATTAAAATTATTAATGGCATTTTTGGTATCCTCATAAGAATCAAAAAATAATTCTTTTTCCATCACTGTAGGATGATGCACGCAATGAACGGTTCTAACAGTATTCACAAACTTTGCCCTAAGCCGGGATTTTTCAGAACTTTTGAACTTTACTGGTTTTACAAAAAACATATTGCCTAGATCAAAAGCCAAATCTGCAGATTTGGAATTTTTAGTATGCAAATATTCATTATAATCACAAAATACTCTGTTAAGAATGATTAATGGTCCTATTGCCCCTCCTTCAGAGTATTTGAATATTCTGTTGGTTTTATCAATTTCGTATCTTTTAATAGTCTCATCAAGCGATAAAGCGCTATACGTATTTTTGAAGTCTTTGGATAAGAATAAAGCATTGCCTGTACCAACAACACCTTCAACTTCACTAAATTGCGAGAACGCCTCTAAAGTATTTATTGCGCCGACACCAAGGGTCAGATATACTCTGCCATTATACAAAAATCCTGCACCTTGTACTAGCATACAGTTGTCACGCTCGCTACTTTTGTAAAGCAATTTCCGCTGTGCATCTTTATGCTCCATTAATCCCATTTCTGTGATGTCTTGTTCATGTAGGGGGCATTTTGTCAATCTAGACCTCCAATTATACTGGTCATAAGATGCATCAATAATTCTGTTTATCATAACTGAATGGCGACATGTCTGTATTTTAATTTATGTTGTACTATTATGGTACAATGATAGTAAAATTTAAAAACCTGAATACATTCTGATGCCCATGTTTGATATTAATATTTTAAAAAATGTTGGACTTACAGATAATGAAACTGAAGTATATGTTATATTACTGCAGTTAAATGAATGCTTGGCTTCTGATATTGCCAGACGCACAAAAATATCTCGACCTCACGTGTATGATGCTCTAAATAAATTGTTGCATAAAGGTTTGGCATCTTATGTTTTGAAGAAAGGCGATAGATACTTTATGCCTACAGATCCTATTAAAATCTTAGAACGCCTTAAGGACCAAGAAAAAATTCTTCAACAAAAATATCTATCCATACAATCCATAATGCCACAACTTAAATCATTGCGTCAACCTTTGAGAGATAAGCCACTAATTGAAGTTTTAGAAGGTGGTGAGGGTATTAAGACCATACTCAACGACATAATCAAGACTAGAAAAGAAATGTTGGCTTTCAATACTTTGGGCAAGGAATTTAAAAGATATATTCCTGAACATTTTCTTAAAAGGTATTTTATCGAACGTGAAAAACATCATATCAAGTCTAGACAATTTTATGTTAAGGGTGCTCAAATATATCGACATCCTATGGTTACTTACAAAAAATTGCAACAACCTTTTAATTCAGTAGCATTATTTGTTTATGACGATAAAGTTGTAATATTCGTTCTAACAGACATACCTATAACTATAAGAATAGAAAGTAAAGAGGTTGCCAAACTATATAAAGAACAATTCGAAAAGATGTGGGAAGAACTTTGATTACTCTGTTAAATAAAAGAAAAATCAAAAACAATAAAATGTCAAAACAATATATCTTAGGCATAGAAAGCACAGCGCACACCTTGGGGATAGGCATTGTTAAGGAAGGCAGTATAATTGCAAACACAAAGGATTCTTATGTTACAGAAAAAGGCGGCATAATTCCTGTTGAGGCGGCAAGGCATCATGCTAAAGCCAAAGAAGATGTTTACAAAAGAGCATTGGAAGAAGCAGGAATTAAAGAGGGGGATATAAAGGCAATAGCATTTTCTCAAGGCCCGGGTTTAGACCCTTGCTTGCTTGAGGGGCTGGGGTTTGCAAAAGAGCTTGCTAAAAAACTGAATGTGCCGATTGTCCCTTTAAATCATTGCATTGCGCATCTTGAGGTAGGCAGGCTGACAGGGGCGAAAGATCCTGTCATGCTTTATGCCTCTGGCGCAAACACGCAGATAATTGCGTATGCAGCAGGAAAATACAGGATTTTTGGAGAGACTTTAGATATCGGCGTGGGAAATTTTATAGACACATTTGCGCGCTATGCAGGAATGGGCTTTCCAGGCGGGCCAAGGATAGCAGAGCTTGCTGACAAAATAAAAGGAGAGGTTGATAAGGAAAAACTTGGTTCTCATTATATTGAACTTCCATACTCTATAAAAGGCATGGATGTTGCATTTTCTGGGCTGCTAACAAATCTTAAGCAAAAGCTTGAGTCTAATAAATACAGGATAGAGGACTTGGCATTTAGCCTGCAGGAAACAGCCTTTGCCATGCTTGTAGAGGCTGCTGAAAGGGCGCTTGCGCATACAGGAAAGAATGAATTGTTGTTAGGAGGGGGGGTAGCATGCAATAAAAGACTGCAGGAGATGTGCAGGATAATGTGCAATGAAAGAGGCGCTAAACTATTTGTTCCTGAACCAGAACTTTTACAAGACAATGGCGCCATGATTGCGTTTCTCGGTGAGATTATGCTTAATGCAAGAATAAAGATTGATTCTGCGAATACTGGCAAAATTGACATAAAGCCCCGCGAGAGAACAGATGAGGTTGAGGTGAAGTGGAAGTAAATTGACATAAATATTATTTGATATATCTATTCTAATACACAAACATATTTATATTTAGTATATAAGAAATCTTATGGCTGTTATGAAGAAATTGTGCTATCCTGCCCTGNNATTGTGCTATCCTGCCCTGGTTACTCCTATTAAGAGCTCGGGAACTAATCTAAATTCAGGCATAAATTATGATGCTCTTGACAAGCTTATAGACTATGTTGTTACAAACGGGGTTGATGGGGTTGTTGTGGCAGGGTGCACAGGGCATGCTGCCTCATTAACAATGGAGGAGCAGGTCAAGCTTATTGGATATGTTAATAAAAACTGGAGCCATAAGACAGAGGTTATTGCAGGTGATGGAAGCAATTGCACCAGAGAGTCAATTGAATTTGCCAAGAGTGTGGAAAAAGAGGCAAAAGTTTTCACGCACCTTCAGATAAGCCCATACCAAAACAAGCCAGAGCAAAATGGAATTTATGAGCATTACAAGCATGTTGCCGACTCTATTGAAGGGGACATTATTCTGTATAGTGTTCCGGGCAGAACAGGCGGAAAAGGAATTCTTCCTGAAACAGCTGCAAGACTGGCTGAAATTAAGAATATAATCGGAATAAAAGAGGCATCCGGCGATTTAGAGAGAATTGCCAAAACAATAGAATTGACTAAAAACCATGATTTTTTTGTAATCTCTGGTGATGATGGAATGACTTTTAAGATTATGTCAATGGGAGGCAGAGGTGTAATCAGTGTTGCTGCTAATGTTTGCCCTCACAGCGTTGCAGGGATGGTTCATTGCTTTGATGAGGATTATAATAAAACTGCATTTGAAAATAGATCTCTTCAGTTGGATAATAAAATGAGAAAGTTATATGATGTTCTATTTGCCGAGACAAATCCCCAGCCAACTCATTATGCTTTAAAAAGAATTGGGATAGATGTGGGAATTCCGAGACTTCCATTAATAGGCGCAAGGGAAGAGACTAAAAGAGAGATTGATAGGGTTTTGAAAGAGCTGGGATTGATTTAGGAGGGGGGATGTTAAGTGGAAAAAGGATTATGCTGAAAAACCTTTTAATGCGCTTTGGTAAATGGCATCTAAAAGAATTTCACTTAAAATAGTGCTCACTAAAGGTTCTTGTTTGGAACTAAATATATTATAAAATCTAAAAGAAGCAGCACTTTTTTCTGCAGAAACTTTCCCTTCAATATATTTCAAATCACCTAAAACTGGCAATTTTTTCCATTCATCTTTATTTTCTGTAAAATAAATCCACTTTCTGATGATTTTTTGATACGCCCTAGCAGCATTTCCTATCTCCCCTTTCAAACTGCATAAAATATCAGTTATTTTTTTAGAGTCATTACATCAAAGGCAAGGATACCTGTGCTTTTAAGCACAGCGAGGAATTGCCTTTTTCCACTAAATTTAATTCTGCTGATTTCTTAATATAACTG
>JACOYM010000002.1 GCA_016181905.1 Candidatus Pacearchaeota archaeon
TATATTTGGGCCTATTGTATCAACTTCAAATGAGTGTATATATAGTTCACCATTTCCCCAGGAATCTTCTGCTGTAAATCTCACTGTATTTGTCCCATTGGCCAATGTCGGGCAGCCTGCTGCTGTAAATAAATTAAGGGTGCCATTCTTATTGGTAGTGGCTGTTGCCACAGATGTAAAGTTCTTAAATCCACAATCACTTTCTGTAAGGGAATTAAACTGTATTGCAAGCCATTTAAGATTATTGCGCCATTAATAAAAAAAGACAAAGAAGACATAATTTTGCTGGGGCAAAGGCTTGGAGTAAATTTTAGAAACACATTCAGCTGTTATGCCCCAAAAAGAAAAAATGCATTAGAGCATTGCGGCTGCTGCCTTGCCTGCAGGCTGAGGCAGGCAGGATTTTACTGGGCTGGTGTGAAGGATGAGACAGAATATAAGGTAAAATGACATTAATACCAGCAAAAGCAGAAACTTCGCCGAAAAGCTTAAATATATTGAAATATAACAATATATAAGGATACCCACGATCTGGTTCGAGCGAAAGCGATAGAACCTTGCTGGGCATAGGGGGCTTGCCCCAATCCTTAAATTATCTTGCTTATTAAGTTAACAAGTTCTTCTATCTCTAGATCAGAAAGTGTCTTGTCTGGTTTTATTTTTCCTTGATAAACCTTTCTTGTATATTTTCCAGCCATGGATTTAGGCAACTTCTCTTTAACATCAAATTCTGTCTTTTTTCTAAATTTAATTTCTCTGTTAAAAATATCATTGTTCTTATAAAAATTACAGATTTTTCTTAAGTAATTTATAACAAAATTTTCTGGTCTGACATCTCTGCATAAGAGCAGGGGTCTGGCTTCTTTAAAATCGCATAATGCTTTGTAAAGAATGTAGGAATAAATTATAGCTATGACTTTTTTATTATGCTTCTTATTTGCTCTTGTTGTTTCTTCTGATATAAATCTCTTCTTCAAGATTTCTTTATCTCTGCTTTTTATTAAAATAGAATATCTTCTTGAATCTTTAACAATCCCAAGAACAGAATTATTTTTCCATTTATTATTTATCTGTGTAGAGATATCAACATGATAAAACTCTTTGAAATCCTCTATTCTTTCTGTCATCCTCTTTTAAAAGTGGCAAGTTTAAAAAATTTGTGATTATTTCTCTCACCCTAAACCCTGTATCTCACATTATCATACCAAATCTTAAATGAGACAGGCAGGCTTCTGTATGCAGGCTTGAGGATTCTTTCCCTGACTAAGTCAAAGATGCTCAGGAAGTAGCATGCAATGTATGAAGGAAACTGATTTCTTATATTCTTCCTTACTCTTTCTGGCTTCAGAAGCCAGTTAATCAAGAATGTGGGCATGATGCCAAACCTTGTCTCTGTAACAACGCCCCTCATTAAATTTATAATCAGGTTAAGGTAAATATTTTTCTTTTTCAGCAGGATATGCCTGCTCCTGTCCCAGTAGTTAAGCTCTGCTGCAGAATCCTTCTCTATCTTTATTGTTCCATCAGCCTTTGCCCTTTTGTAAAGCTGAGAGCCAGGAAAGAAAACAAGATTGTTCACGGATAAAAAGTATGGCTTAGGCAGCTTTTGCAGCAATCTTATCAGGCTTACAATGTCCTCTGGCTTTTCATAGGGGTTGCATGTTATAACATCATACATTACAGCCAGCTTTTCCTTGTATTTGTTTATTATTCCAGCTGTTCTCAAAATCTCCTCATCAGTCTGCATTCTATGATAGATTTCAAGGTTTGTCCTTTCGCTTCCCTGTATGCCAACTATGATATCTGTGCAGCCCGCATCTACAAGAAGTTTTATTTTTTCTTCTGTAACTGTTTTCGGGTCTGCAAGACATTTAAACCTCATCCTTACCTTTTCCTTGTAGAGGGCACAAAATTTCTTTATATCTTCTAAAGAGCGGAAGGAGAATGTGTCATCCCTTATGTCAAAATATTTTAATGAGTGGAATTTTTTCTTAAGTTGCAGAATACATTCAATTATGTATTCTGGAGAGTGCCATCGCAGTATCTTTTTCCTTTTGCCTTCATAGAGCCTATTGAATAAAGAGTTTGAGCAATAGTCGCACCTGTATGGGCAGCCCCTGCCTGTCAGAAAAAAGATAGCTCCTGCCAAATCCCCCTCATCAAATCTTCTTATCCTGCCCCTTTCAAGAATATAATGAGTTTCAATCCCATAGTCTGGAAATGGCAGGCTGTCAATATTGTCCAAAAGCTCCCTGACAGAATTTTTTATTATGCCATTCGGCTTTCTTATCCAAAGGTTCTTGATTTTATCAAGGGGTTTTTTCTTTTCTATTGCCTTTACCAGATCAATTACTGCCTCTTCACCCTCTCCTACCATGACAATGTCTGCGTATTTAATGCAGTCATCAGGCGAGATTGTAGGATGAACCCCGCCATAAACAATAGGTATTCCAAATCTTTTCAGATAGCTGATAATCCTTGCCGCCCTTTTTGCTGTTGATGCATAGGAGTTTATTCCTATCAATCCTGCTCCCTTGCATATTTCAGCCAGCTGTTCCAGTTCTTGCGCGGAATAATTCCTTGAATAATCCTCGCTTAATGCCATAAATACCAGCCTGACATCATGCCCTTCCTTTTTCAATACAGAGGATATTGTCCTTATCCCCTGGTCAGATGGGAAGGTTGATGTTGATATTAGCACTATTTTCATCTTAATTTTTATTTCTCAGTTTTTATTCTAACCTTTATTTTTCTTTCTCAAAAGCATCTTATATTCGCCCATGTACCTTTTAAAGATAGTGTCCCAGTCATACTGCCTTGCTTTTTTCATGTTATTTAAAGAAATTTTATTTGACAGCCTTTTATCATCAATCAGCTTAAGGATATTCTCTTCAAGCGCCTTTATGTCTCCATAATCTGCAAAAAATCCGTTTTCCGGCTCTTTCATTTCATAAGGAATTCCATTGACAGGAGAGGCGACTATTGGCAGTCCTGAAGCCATTGCTTCGAAAAGAGTCAGGGGCAAGCCCTCCCTATAGCTTGGAAGAACATAAACATCTGCTGACTGGTACATCTCTGCAATCTTATCCTTGCCTCTTATTGGGCCCAGATAATGCATATTTTTATGCCCTTTAATCAATTTGATAACTTCCTGCGCTTTGCCTTCATCAGGGCCAACCCAGGCAAATGCTATGTCATTTCTTTTTTTTGAGATATTTATTGCAGCCAAGGCTAATTTTTCAGGGCCCTTTGTCGGGTTTAATCTTCCGAAAAACAAAACCATATTCTTTTCTTTGATATTATGTATTTTTTTAAATTTATTATCCTTTACATGCTTAAACAGAATTTTATCAACGCCGTTGGGGATTACAGATATTTTTTTCTTGTCTTCAGCAAATTTTTCCAAAGTTTCTATCTCCCAGGGCGTTATTGCAATTATCTTGTCAACCATCCTAAACGCCATTTTGTTAAAAAAGAGATTATTCAAAAACAAGAAGGGGCGCAAAACAAACGGCCTGAAGGATGCGTCTGTCCACGGGCAGTGTGTTGTGTGTATGTGCCTAAACCCTTTTATTTTTGAGAGCATTCCAATAAGCAGGATATAAAGATGCCCTGAAACATGAGTATGCACAATGTCAAAATCCCCTTTGAACTTCCAGAAAAGAGAGGGCCAGATAAATGTGTTCAGGGAAAGCCTAAACCAATAAGGAAGCCTGTGTATATGAATCCCGTCTATGATTTCCTCTTTTTTTTCTATTATCTTATTTTTGTCTGAATCGCAGCAGAAAACATGAACCTCATGCCCCTGCTTAACCTGCCTGCTTGCCAGCTCATACATTACCTGCTCCACGCCTCCGAATGTTGGGAGAAAGAACATGTTTACATGGGCGATTTTCATTGCATGAACACCGATTGTTTCTTTAGTATAGGATTGAAAACCTTGGTTTTCATTTGCTAACCTTCATTTTATTTAGTTTTAATGAATATTAAGATTTATTTTTATAGTAAAGAATCTTTTCTATTACCCACCTGAATATTTTAAACCTTGCCCTTAAGAACTTAAGCGGCTTTCTAACCATGCGTACAAGCACTGATTGATTGGTTATTTTCTTGTATCTTTCAAGCACTTTTTGCTTGTCTTCTTTCTGCCCGATTATCTCAACCTTTGCCTTGCAACCTCCCAGCCACCATGCAATCTCTGTAAATGTGCTGAGATATGTGCCAAGGATATGCTTTGTCCGGGCAAGAAGAAGCAAATCAATCAGGGCATGCTGTATGGATTCTTTAGAGCTTTTATCCCAATTCTTGCCTGTAAAAACAATTATCTTATCGCCAAACTCCCTGATAAAATTCTGCTCTGTTTCCTTTGAGTCTGTAGCTAAAAAGAATTTTGTTGGGGGCTTTTCTTTTAAGATTTCATGCATCCTTTCAAAAAACCTTTCATCGCTTGAAACACCGCCCCTTCCATCTGCATTAAGCAGAAACTCTGTCCTTCTTGCATGAACCCCCACAATATTTCTAAACTCATATTTTTTAGAGAATTTTCTAAGGTTGTTTCTTATGCCTTTTGCAGGAACAAGCTTTTTAATGCATTTCAAGAACTCTTTTCTTAAATCTTGCGGAATTCTTTCATACTCCAAATCAATATATCTTCCATCATTCTCTGGAAAAACCTTTGCAAAATTCTCCTGCACTTCGCTAGGAAGCAGAACAAAACGCCATGCATTGAATATGGAATATTTTTTGTTATTGTTGATAAAATCATTATACGAGATGCAATCAAGAAAGTTTATGCCTTTTCTTATTTTGCTCATCTCTTTATCGCTTATCTGCTGTATTTTATTATCAAACAAATCAGAAAACCTGGCTCCGCATGTAAAGCTTGTTGGCCAGTGCAAAAGCATTTTTTGTCCAGAGTGCTCTGCTAACCTCGAAACAGAGACAATGCATTTTATCCTGTTGCACAATCCAGCATCGCCTGCTGGAGAGGCGATAATAAATTTCTCATTCATTTTAGAGATAAAAAATCGGGTTTTATATAGTTTATGAAAACAAAGACCAAAGGTTTTTGGAATCCTATAAGAAGAAATGGTAAAGACCAAAGGTTTTTCAAATCCTATACGAGAAAGGGGCTGCTTGCTCTTGACAAAGCAAAATATTCAATAAGTTTATAAATAAAAAAGGAGAGTTAATAGAATGATTCAAAAATCAAAACCGATGAAAGGCAGCCCTTTAATATCTGCAATAGTTGTTACGCATAATCAGGAGAAATATGTGGGAAAGACAATTCAGTCTCTTATCGGGCAGGATTATAAAAATTTAGAGATAATTCTTGTGGATAATTGTTCAGCAGACAGAAGCTATGAAATTATGGAGGAGTTTAAGAAAAAATACCCTCAGATAAAGATATTCAAAAGAACAGGCTTTCAAAAAGGCCCGGGAATTGCATGGAATCTTGGGGCAAGGCATGCAAAAGGCAAAATTTTCTCATTTTTGGCAGGGGATTATATTCTTGGAAAATCTTACATGTCGGATCTTGTTGTCCCAATACTAAAAGGAAAAACAATAGGAACAATCCAGTTTGAAGAAAAAATTGCCAACATTAATAATTTATGGGCAAGGGCATTCTGCCATAAAAGAGTCTGCACTGTAAATGGAAAATCTCCAACCTTTTTTATGATAAGAAAGGATGCTTTTTTTAGGTATGGTCCCTTTGACCCCTCTTTAGGATATGCAGATGACCATACAATCTACAAAAAACACGGATTAGAGTCATTCGGTGTTAAGGCAGACATCTGGCATCATAACAGGGACACCTTCATGGAAACTTGGAATCATGATGTCTGGGTTGGAAAGTCAAACCCAAAGCCATTCAGTATAATCTTAATTTTTCCTATATTTCCATTGTGGGCAGTATACAAGACGGCGGGGCATTTAGTTAAAAGAGATTTTTACTGGAAGTTTATCTTTTTTCTTCCTGTATTCTACACTTTAAAGTATTTTGGCTATCTTAAGGGAGCAATTATAAGATTAAAAGGAAGATATTGAAGTATTTTTTCTGTTAACTTGCCGGGCATGCAATCTATACCATTATAAAATAGTAACAAAGGAAAGATTTAAAAAGGGCTTTTTATTATATAATTTTAAATTATTAAATCAGCCATGCCTCAAAGGCATCAACTTTAATTTTTTGAAATATGTTAAAAGTCGCATTACCGGTTGGATTAGTTGGAAAAGATGGATACACAGACAGCCAAATAAGAGCCAGGGCATCTGTTGCAGAAAAAATAGGAATTCCTATTATACCGCAAGTTGTTCTTTATGGAAACGGATATAACAAAGAGGTGGTTGAAAAAGGAGTTAAGGATTTGAAAACTATATTAGGCTATGATGCAGATTCTAAAGGATTATTGGTGCATGAGGATTATAGAACTAATGTTTTCTTTCAAGAAGGCTTGGAAAGAGCCAGAAAAAATATGTCTTATTTTCAGGGGCAGAATGTTGCGATGTTTTTAATTCATTTTCCAAAGCTGCTGGATTATGGTTTAGAGGGGCTATTGCACCAAAGAATATTATCAAGATTAAGCGAAGATTTCAGAAAACATACCGGAAGAGCTATTTTTGACAGGTCTCCATTTAATATGGGGGAGTATGACTGCTTTGTTGATAAATCAGTCAAAGCAGTATTAAGAGCAAAAGAATATGCACGGCAAAATGGTTTTGAAAATGCCCTAAGCCTTGAAACTGTAAATGCCCATGACTTTATTGTTGTGCCTTCAGAACCGGATTTAGACATGTATTTTGGCGGAAGAGGGGGTTTTGCCAAACTTCTTGGAGAAGAAAGCCAAATTAAGTTTATGGACAGGGACCATATCGGATTGGAAAGGGCAATAGCTGGCGGGATAGATTTGGGGGGGTTAACATGCAGTTTAGGAGAGATTAATGGATTCAGCAGAAGAACTAATACGAATGTTTGCATTGATTCTGAACATTTAAACATTGACCACTTGCTATCAGAAAGATATAATCCTGAATTGTTAGGAAGAATTGGTTACTCGCTTAATGATGAAGAAACCAGGATTTTAAAAAACAGAGGATTCTTTTTAACAAGAGGGCTGCCGAGAATATATGACAAGCCATTAAATGCTGAAAATATTGCCGGGAATATTGAAAATACCTGCAAGGTTGGGCATATGACTGGAGGTTTTGAACCTGAAATAAGAGTAAATGGCATATTGGTTCCTGGCTCTCATATCGGGATTGATCCTGAATCTAATTTTTTCGCTAGAGATGACAAAGCACGGGAAGGATGGTGGAGCAGAACTAAAGGAAGAATTCAAAGATTTGCCAAGTTAATGGAAGGAAATGGCGTTGAAACTGTTGTGCTAGAGCCTAAATTAGGAACTTACACTAATGGGAAATTTGTAATAAGTCATGAAGAACCTCATTATAGCCAAGAAATGACTAAAACAGTTAGAAATTTTGTCAAGCTGACTAAAATTGATTAAAAAATTATTTTTTTAATATATATTCTTATATTTCATAATCTTTAAAAATGATGGATAGCGTAGGTAGTCATGACGAATATTGCATTAGTGGGATGCGGCTATTGGGGCAAGAATTATATTAACACCCTGAGAGACATAGATGATGTAAATATAAAATATGTATGTGATTTAAAAGAAGAAAATCTAACCCCTCTCAGAAAAAAGCTGCAGAATTCTTTGTTTTTCCATGATTACGGGGATATTCTAAAGTATTCGGATATCGATGGCGTGATAATTGCCACCCCTACAGCAACGCATTTTAAGGTTGCCAAAGATTTTTTAGAGGCAGGAAAGAATGTGCTTGTTGAAAAACCTCTTACAAACAGCTCAAAAGACGCAGAAATTCTCTGCAATATTGCAGATAAAAACAACCTTGTGCTGATGGTTGGGCACATATTTAGGTACAATCCTGCAATAACCAAAATAAAAGAGCTTATAGACTCTGGGGAGCTTGGAGAATTAAGGTATATAGAATCAAGAAGAGTAGGATTGGGGCCAATAAGGCAGGATGTAAGTGTTCTTTGGGACTTGGCAACCCATGATGTTTACATTTCTAATTTTTTAGTTGGGGGCACTCCCCAAAAAGTAAGCTGCATAGGAATCTCGCACAATAAAAACATAGATGACATAACAAATGCCAGCCTTGTTTATAGCAATGGAGTCTTCTCAACAATATATGCAAACTGGGGGCATCCTGTAAAAGAGAGAAAGCTTTATGTTGGCGGAACTAAAAAAGCGGTTCTATTTGATGATGTAGAGCCGGTAAACAAAATTATTATTTTTGACAAGGGGGTAACATACACCCCTTCTGTTTCAGGTTTTTCAGAGTTTGTAGCGGCAACAAGAGACGGCGATGTGCATATTCCAAAAATTCAAAATAAGCCTCCTTTAAAAGAGGAGATAGAGCATTTTTTAAGATGCATCTCAAAAAAGGAAGCCTGCAAAACTAATGGCAGGGAGGGGCTTGAAACAGTAAGGGTATTGGAAAGCGCAGAAATGTCGAGAAAGAGATGCGGTGTGGAGATTTGCCTTGGCAAATGTTATATCACCCAGATGGCAGATTATCTGCTCAATTTTATGATAGATGAAGAGTTATTAAATGAAGCCTCTGAATTTTTAGGCATGCCCAAAGAGGAGATTTTGAGAGGATTTGAAGAAGCGAGCAAGAAATATCCTGGATTTTTAAAATGGACGCATGTTTCAGAGGAAGAGTGGATTGAGAAGAAGATAAACCAGAATGATGAAAAAGAGGTTGCAAAATTCTATCAGGAAACGCCCAATTATATTTTTGAATTGATTGAGTTTCATTCAACCTCTGACAAGAAAAGGCTTGTTCAAAAGGCAGTTGAGGTAATGAAGAAAAATAATGCCAAGAAGGTTGCTGATTATGGC
Organism: Candidatus Pacearchaeota archaeon; assembly: GCA_016181905.1. Classification (GTDB taxonomy): domain Archaea; phylum Nanobdellota; class Nanobdellia; order Pacearchaeales; family GW2011-AR1; genus JACOYM01. Next base: position 8,940 of record JACOYM010000002.1, read on the forward strand.
GCAGGCATTGGGCAGGACGCAATAATGCATTCTATGGGGGGGATGGATGCCACTGCGGTGGACTTGCCGGGAAAGACATTTGATTTTGCAAAATTCAGGTTTAGGAAAAGAGGGCTAAACATAAATGCAATAGACATAATTCCTGGAGAAATGCCATTAAAGGAAAAATATGATGCTATAACCTGTTTTGAGGTTATACAGCATCTGCCAGATCCTGAAAAAGCCATTGAGCATTTTTATGAGCATCTAAATGAGGGCGGCTTGTTGCTGTTAACAGCAAGATTTAAAGGGAATTATGCCCTTGCCCTGAAAGAAAATGAGAGGTATCATTCAAGTTTTGATGACATAATTAAAAGCAAGGGATTCAAGCAGATAGAAAAAATTCACATGTGGGGGCCTGAGGGGGAAAAAGGAAAATACCTGGATGTTTATAAAAAATGAATGAGAATTATTCGTTTATTGCTGAAGATGCTGAAATAGGAGAGGGCTCAAAAATCTGGAGATTCTGCAATATCTTCAGGTGCAAGATAGGAAAGAACACCCAGATAGGAAGCTATAATGAGATTAAAGAGGGGGCTTCTATAGGGGATAATTGCAGGTTTCAGGGCTATGTTTTTATAAGTGATGGCGCGCAGATTGGAAATTATGTTTTTATAGGGCCGGGAGCAACGCTCTTAACAGATAAGTATCCGACAGCAAAGAAGGCAATAGAAAAAAGGTGGAAAATAGACAGGATTATTGTTGGAGATGAAGTTGTTATAGGCGGGGGGGCAGTTATCCTGCCAGGTGTCAAGATTGGAAATAATGCTGTTATCGGGGCGGGCAGCGTCGTTACTAAAGATGTGCCAGCTTGCGCTATTGTATGCGGAAATCCCGCGAAAGTAATAGGGAGTGTAAATGATAAAAAATACAAAGAAAACTTTGAATGTCAGTAAAAAATGAAGGTCCCATTTGTTGATTTAAATCGAGTGCATAACCCATTAAGAGAAGAGCTAAACCAAGCCATTAATAGAGTCATTAATGATAACTCTTACATTCTCGGAAAAGAAGTTGAGGAATTTGAGAAGAACTTTGCAGCATATTGCGATGTTGGCTATGCTGCTGGCGTTTCAACAGGAACAGATGCATTAGAACTTATATTGAGGGGATTGGGCATAGAAAATGGAGATGAGGTTATAGTCCCTGCAAATACATTCATTGCAACTGCTTCTGCTATTGTGTCTGCTGGGGCAAAGCCTGTTCTTGTAGACTGTGATGAGGATTACAATATTGATGCAACTAAAATTGAATCTGCAATAACAAGCAAAACAAAGGCAATCGTGCCAGTTCATCTTTATGGCAAGCCTGCGCATATGAACAAAATAATGGAGATAGCCAAAAAGCACAACCTAAAGGTTATAGAGGATGCATGCCAGGCTCATGGTGCAAAATACGATGGGGAAAAGGCAGGAAGCTTTGGGGATGCTGCTGCTTTTTCATTTTATCCTGCAAAAAATCTGGGGGCTTTTGGGGACGCAGGAATTGCTGTTTCCAATGACAAAGAATTGATTGAAAAAATAAAAATGCTGAGAAATTACGGGCAAAGCAAGAAGTATCATCATAACTTTTTTGCCTTTAATAGAAGAATGGACACTATTCAGGCAGCAATACTGAATATAAAACTCAAGCATCTTGATGAATGGAATGAGCAAAGAAGGAAAATTGCCAGCATTTATTCAAGAGGTTTAGAAAACTTAAAAGGAATTGTTGAAATACCCGAAGAAGATAAAAATAAGGAGCACATTTATCATCTTTATGTCATAAGAACTGAAAAAAGAGAGGAGCTGCAAAACTTTCTTAAAGAAAAAGGGATTGACACAGGGATTCATTATCCCCTGCCTATTCACCTGCAAGAGGCATTTCGCCATTTGGGCTATAAAGAGGGAGACTTCCCAAGAACTGAAGAATATGCAAAACAAATCTTGTCTTTGCCTGTTTTTCCTGGAATGGCTGATGAGGAAGCAAAAAATGTTGTGAATGAAATAAAAAGTTTTTTTGATAATAATACTAAATCTGATTGATGGCGCTAAATTCAATCAGAATAGTCTAATGTTGGCTTAACCCCAAAAGGCTTTCTGAATTTATCTAAGAACCACCCGTAAGGCCTTGATAATATTATATTTAAGATAACATAAGAGCCCATGGCAATCCCTATCTCTCTCCATGATGCCCCTGAAGATTTTAAAATGCCTGTGTATACTATTCCATTAAAAATTAAACTGGCCGTGGTGTCTAATAAAAATTTTCTTATTTTACCGCTTTTTTCATCTGCTTTGAAAATGTAGTCTGCGTAAAATTGCCTCCATATTCCGAAGGGGCGCCCTAAAATAAAACCAAGAGGAATGCTGATTAACCTTGCTTTTAATGTTGTATACGGGCCCATCCCTGCAATAACTAATTCATTAAACGCCAGCGCTGGCGTGTAAAAAACATTTATTGCTATGCTGTCTACCAGCCAATTTTTAATCTTTCTTTGAAAATTAGTCCGGGTTAGCCATTTTTTTAAATTAGTTTTTTTAACTTTTCTATTAGGAATATTCTCTAATTTTTGCATTGTTTTGCTATTTTCCACCTTTAGCAATTTTATCTCTGCTTGTTTTAATTCCTTCATACCCCCACAATCAACACCATATTAATAAACTTTGTGACAAAAAAAATGTGCCGCCCAATCCTAAAGTAGGCGGTTTTCGCATAGCATTTCTGGCATAACAATTCTTAAAAACCCTATCTTCACAATAATATAGGAAACGCATTAAATATTCTCGGGCGTTTCCTATCTATCAAATGCATAAAAACTCGCAAAAATATAATGCGTTAGATATAATACAAAAATGAAAAAAGCAAGAATATTTTTAGCAGAGGCATCGCTTGAGGAGCAAAATATCGGAAGGGGGGAGCATAGCGAAAGCAATAATGCGCACTATCCTGTTGGGCTGACTTACCTTGATGCTGCATTAAGGAGAAATGGCTATGAGGTTCTGACAAAGGATTATACACTATGGAGAGAATTCAGGTGCCTTGAAGACATTAGAAATGTAGTTGAAACATTCAAGCCGCAGTTTATCGGATTTTCTGTAATGACAATGACAAGGGCTTCAACATTCAAGGCAATAAAACTGATAAAAAGCATTGACAAAAATATAAAAATAGCTCTTGGAGGAATTCATCCAAATGTTATGTATAAGCAATTGCTTGAAAACTTAGAGATTGATGCTGTCTGCCTTGGCGAGGGTGATGAAAGCTTAGTTGAATTGTGCGATGCATGGGTTAAGAACAAGCCAATAGGCAAGATTAAGGGAATTGCATTCAAGAAGGGCAATAATGTTATTGTGACTGCGCAAAGGGAATTAAGGAGGGATTTGAACAATATTCCTTTTCCGAGCTATGACATATTTATGAAGCCAGAGATAAGGCATGTCCTGATGATAACATCAAGGGGGTGCCCGAACAAATGCACATTCTGCTGCCTTGATATTTTGAGCAGGAGATTGTGGAGGCCAAGGAGCCCGAAAAATATTGTTGATGAGGTTGAATATGTTGTTAAAAAATACCCCTGGGTTGAAAGGATTGAGTTTATAGACGATACATTCACACTGGACAACCATAGGGTTATAGAGATATGCAAGGAGATAATAAAAAGAGGCATTAAAATAAAATTCCAGTGCCAGGGAAGGATAAAGCCTGTTTCAAGAGAGATGTTTTTCTGGATGGAAAAGGCGGGGTTTGACCAGATTGGGTTTGGGATAGAGACAGGAAGCAGGAAGATTCTTGCAACAATTAATAAAGGCATAACACAGGAGGACTGCGTAAATGCATTAAAAATTCTTCGCGAGTTTAAAAAGCTCAAGGTGGCAAAATATTTGATTGTTGGGCTGCCTGGAGAGACATGGGAAACTGTAACGGAAACCATAGATTTTATCAAAAAGCTGCAGAGAATAAAGAGAATGGAGTATTTTTATGCCTCTCCGCTGTGGGTTTATCCAGGGACAGCGGTTTATGAGCTGGCAAAATCCAGAGGAGTAATAGATGACAGCTACTGGATAAGCGACAAGCCATGCCCCCTGTTTACTCTGGAGCATCCAGCAGAGGAGCTGATAAAGATGTCAAACAAGATTGCATTTGAAACCATGCTTGCCCAGGAGGGAATACTGATTGTAAAGGAATTTATAAAAAGGGTAATAAAAAGCCCAAAATATTACATAAAAAGATTTCTGGTTGGAACGACTAATTTGAGAGGATTTAGCTAATTAAACTCTAAATTATATTATTTTTTATGAGTTTATTGACTACCTTATTTATTCTATTTATTACAGATTTTTTAATTTTTTTGGTGGTGAATATATCTATTATAAAAAGAATAATCCCCCCAATTAAAAAAGCGAGCATATACCCCCAAATACCCTTATACCAAGGTTCAATTTCATATATTATATTATACCAGTTTCCTTGTTTTTCCTTAACCCAAATAACCCATTGCTTATTTGCAGACATGGTTGGAAAAAGATTCCCTTCTAATTTAGATAGTATGGCATTTTGAGGGAGGATTATTGCCTTTTCTCCAACATAACTCCATGAATCAAGTCCAATAAAGGTATGGAAATCTCCTTGTTTAACGATAAAATTTTTTATATTATATTTTATCAGAATAGCATATCTATCCTTTATGTTAAGAGTGGGTGCATTCAATACTTTACTACACCTAAAAGATATTTCACTATAATTTTCATTACCTGCACCATACAAATATTCCCTTCTATTACAAGTCAATGGTATTTCTGTTTCTTTGACATCACATTTTTTTTCAGCAGTATAACCGGGATTTTCTATTTCCCCCTTACATAAGCTTACGATTGGTTCTGAAATACTATCATTTTTGATATGCTTAACATTATCTGCAGGATATATGTAAATTGAAAGATTAATGGTTTTATTACTTATATTCTCAAGCCAAAATTCTATCCCAATAATTGAGTCAATAGTATCATTTTTATTAATATAAATAAATTCCCCTACCCTTTCAAAATTAATAGCCCCACCATCTTGCAAATTGATGCTTATTAGGCTTGCTCCAGCTATATTCACGAAAAAGAAAGGTGAAATAAGTAGTATAATATAAAGATAGTTTCTAATCATGTACTACTCAATAAAACATATTTTATAAATTTTTGTTTATAGTATGTCATTTGATTATAATTAGTGCTCATCTCTGTCCTTAAAATATAATGCCTAGAGTATTTTCGTAAAAAGCTAAGCCAACTAAAATCCATCAAGATCAAAACCCTTTTTTCAGCCTGTTCATCTTGTTTTTGTCATAGACAGCATCCTTTAGTGCATTAAAAATAAAGCTTTTTCCTTTCAGTGCCTCAATAACAAGCATGAGAAGATAGCCTGAGAATAATTTTTTCTGGCGGCTCAGGGAATAAAGCCTGTTCAGAAAAAGCATCTGGAATGCTTCTTTCATGTATTTATAGTCAATGGCATTTGCAGTGTCTGGCATCTTTTTTATTTCAACAAGGGGGATTGAGATAAAAACAGTGTTTTTTTCAGTTATAAGATTAAACCCCCTGTTTTCAAGGAATTTTCTGAAATGGCTGATATTCTGCAGAAAGAAATCTTTTCTTGACATTATCTGAGAGATGCCAAGAAGCCTGTCAAACTTACTTTTGGGCAGTTTAATGAAGCTTAGATTTGCCTTGAAAAGCATATAATTTCCAATCTGTTTGGAATGAACATAATAATCACAGCAGCTGATTTGCTTTCCTGACTTTTTCAGGGAGTATGCCTGAATAAAGTTTCGCAGGGGATGAACCTTTGCTGTTGTATCAGCATTAAAGCAAACATAATCAAAATTTTCAAGTTTCTGCTTTAGTTCATTCATGCCTTGCTTCAAGTCATTCCCTGAAAGGTATGCAATTTTTTCTTTTACTTCTGCCTGTGGAAACTTAATTAAAATTTTTTTCTTTTCATTTTCCACCACCTTTCCGAGAAACTCATTGAGCATTGCATCAACAGAATATTTCTTGACAACTTTTTTGTATGCTGCCTCTGCTATTTTTTCCCTCTCTTTTTCATGTTTCAGGTAGTATTTTACCTTTTCTAGAAGCTCTGCATTATCTTTGAACATGACTATCTCCTTGTCTTTTTCAAAAAAATCAAGATAGTCTGGAAAATAACTTTCCAGCACAAAGGACTTGCAGGCGCTGACTTCAAACGGCCTGCCTTTTATCTGGGGCTTGGTATCCCCCCCTACAGAAATAGAAAGATTTATCCTGCTCTGGTTTATCTTTTTAATCAGCTCATCTGAATCAAGCGGGCCGTGATAAATATCCTTAAATTCATCATAATGCCAGTTCTTGCCAAATATATCAACTTTTATGCCATTCTTTATTAAAAATTTAATGCTCTCAATCCTTTCCTTGCCAGATGTTCCGATAAAAACTACATCATATTTTTTTTCCAGGTTAAGCGGCTTAAAATGCTCCAGATTTACGACAGAAGCAAAAAATATATTTTTAATTCCTTCTTTTTTGTGCAGTTTTATTGTCCTGTGCCCTGTTGTGACAATATAATCTGAAAGCAAAGCCCAGTATCTCCCATAGTCCTCATATCTCCATGAATCATCGCTTAACAGATTGAATATTTTTGTTTTTGGGGAAATCTCCTTTAGCTTGAGAAATGTTGAGGGGTCAAACTCATCATAAATCAGCAAAAAGAAGGCATAATCCGGCTTTTCCCTTTTTACAAGCTCAAGAAATCTTTTATTCATTTCTTCCTTGCCAAGGCCAAAATAAATCTTTTTTGTCGGGAATGTCACAACCTTGCCAAATATTTTTTTCATCGGCCTGTACCAGTTGTCATAAGAATACCCCACCTGGGGGTCTTCTGCGTCCCAGTGAGCGAACAGAAGCTTCTTACCCCTGAAAAAATTCAGAATCTCCTTATGCACCCCTGCCTGCTTTATCTTTTCCATAATTATATAAAATTATGCTTTTCGTTTATAAATCTGTTGCTTAAAGTGCTTTGGCGCTCCTATGAAAATATTCATTAAAAAAATGCACCACAATAATTTTTAAAAAGCCCTTAAAGCATAGATTAAAATGCCAAATTTCAAAAGAGCATTAATTACTGGAATCAGCGGCTCTGGCGGCAGCCTTTTGGCAGACTATATTGTAAATAATCATCCAGAGGTGGAATTGCATGGAATCTCAAGATGGCACAGCACTACACATAATAAAAATCTTGAGGAAATAAGGGACAAAATAAAAGTCCATGAATGCGACCTTACAGATTTCGGCTCTGTATTAACAATCTTGAAGAGAATCTCGCCGGATGTTATTTTTCATCTCGCAGCTTTTGCAAATGTCAGGGCATCTTTTGAAACTCCGCTTTCTGTCCTGCATAATAACATAATGGGGACTGCAAACCTTCTTGAGGCAATAAGGCTGCTTGGGATCAATCCCCGTGTTATGGTGGCAAGCACTCCAGAGGTATACGGGCAGCCTAAGGAAAAACATATTCCGATCACAGAAGAATGCCCTTTGGACATTGTCAATCCTTATGCAGTTTCAAAGGTAACGCAGGACTTGCTTGGAGAGGCATGGTCTAAAAGCTTTGGGCTGGACATAGTAAGAACAAGGATGTTTACTTATATTAATCCAAGAAGAGAAGACCTGTTTGCAACATCATTTGCCATGCAGGTGGCAAGAATTGAAGAGGGGATGCAGAAAGAGCTTTTGCATGGAAATCTCAACTCAACAAGAGCTATGATTGATGCAAGAGATGCCATGCATGCTTACTGGCTTGCTGCTGAAAAAGGCAGGGCAGGAGAGGTTTATAACATAGCTGGAACAAAAATAATAACAGTTGGCGAGTTTTTGGATGTCCTTAAGAAAATGGCAAAATGCGAAATTCCTTCAAGAGAGGACCCAAAATTATTCAGGCCGGTTGATGTGACCATGCAGATTCCCTGTGTTGACAAGTTCAAAAAAGAAACAGGATGGGAGCCAAAGATTAATTTTGAAGAAAGTGTAAGAGACTTACTGGAACATTGCAGAAAAGAAGCGGCAAAAGAAAAATTAAGAAAACACGAACCAAAATGACAGGCATGCCAGATCTCTTGCTAGTTAATGCAGGGAACACAAGAAAAAAGGTTTATCAAGATTTAAGCAAAAGTTTCTCTGCAATAGAGCCGCCATTTTGGGCTGCGCTTACAGCAGGATTTCTTAGGAAAAAAGGATATAATGTGTCAATTCTAGACGCAAATGCCGAGAATCTCACTCATGAAGAGACTATAGAACGGATAAAAAGCCTTAATCCGCGATTAGTAGATATTATTGTTTATGGGCAGCAGCCCTCTGCTTCTACCCAATTGATGGGAGAGATTATCAGCCTTGTAAAAGAGATAAAACAGGGAGGCTTGAATATAAAGACAGCAGTCTCAGGGCCTCACCCTTCTGCCTTGCCGAGAAGAACACTTATTGAAACAGAAGCTGATTTTGTTGCAGAGGGCGAGGGATTTTACACATTTCTTGGGCTGCTTGAAAATAAGGAGCTTTCAAAAATTCCTGGGTTGTGGTACAAAGAAAACGGAAAAATCCTCTCCAATCCCAGAGCAGAGATAATTAAGGATGTGACATCAAAACTAACCGATGTTGCATGGGACTTGCTGCCTATGGACAGGTATCTTGCGCATAACTGGCACTGCCTTGATGATTTAGGCTCAAGAAAAAGATATGCTGCTTTGTATACTACCCTTGGCTGCCCTTATAACTGCTCTTTTTGCTGCATACAGGCGCCGTTTAAAGCGCACTCTTACAGGGAGTTCAGCCCCGAGTGGGTGCTGAACCAGATAGATATTCTTGTTAAAAGATATAATGTAAAAAATATAAAACTTATTGACGAGCTTTTTGTTTTGAACCCAGAGCATTTTGTTCCCATAGCAGACGGGCTGATCAAAAGAAATTATGGAGTGAATATCTGGGCTTATGCAAGGATTGATACTGTAAAGGAAGAGTATTTGGAAAAATTGAAAAAAGCAGGCTTTAACTGGTTTGCCCTGGGAATAGAGTCTGGGAATGAGGGAGTAAGAAAATCTGTGCAGAAAGGAAGGTTTGACCAGTCAAACATTCATGATGTTGTCAAAAAAATAAAAGATGCCGGCATAAATATAATAGGAAACTATATGTTCGGGCTGCCTGATGATGACTTGGACACAATGCAGCAGACATTAAGCCTTGCGCAGGAGCTGAATTGCGAATTTTCTAATTTTTACTCTGTGATGGCATATCCTGGCTCCAGATTATATGGCGAGGCTGTTGAAAAAGCGCTAAAGCTTCCGAACTCGTGGATTGAGTATTCCCAGCATTCATATGAATGCCTGCCTCTTCCAACAAACAAAATTTCTGCAGAAGAAGTCCTGGAATTCAGGGATTATGCCTTTGACGCATATCACAAGAACCCCAGATATTTAAGCATGATAGAAAGAAAGTTTGGCATTGAAGCAAGAAAGCACATAGAAGAAATGAATAATCACAAACTGAAAAGAAAACTGCTGGGCGATTAAAATATTAAATAAAAATGGAAGAAGATTCTAAAATCTATATCCCCGGGCATAAGGGGATGGTAGGAAGCGCGATTGTGAGGATATTGAACAAAGAGGGTTATAAAAACCTGATTTTCAGGGAGCATTCTGAATTGGACTTAATAAGGCAAAAAGAAACAGAGGATTTTTTTATGAAAGAAAAGCCAGATTATGTTTTTCATGCTGCTGCAAGGGTAGGAGGAATATCTGAAAATATTAATTTTCCTGCAGATTTTATACTTGAAAATCTGCAGATACAAACTAATATAATTAACTCTGCATACAAGTCAGGAGTTAAGAAGCTGATGTTTATAGGAAGCAATTGCATATATCCAAGAGAATGCCCTCAGCCAATGAGAGAGGAATATCTTTGGACAGGCAGATTAGAGCCAACAAACAAGGCATTTGCTGCTGCAAAGATTGCTGGAATTGAAATGTGCTTAGCTTACAACAAACAGCACAAAACAAGATTTATCTCTGTTATTCCTGCAAGCTTATTCGGAGAGAATGATGATTATGATGCGATGAACTCGCATTTTGTCCCTGCGCTAATCAGAAAATTTCATGAGGCAAAGAAAAACAATTCAAAAGAGGTTGTTTTGTGGGGAACTGGCAATCCACGAAGAGAGCTGATGCATGTTGATGACTTTGCAGACGCTGCCTTGTTTCTAATGAATAACTATGATTCATCAGAGCCGATAAATGTCGGAACAGGAGAGGACAGAAGCATCAAGGAGATTTCAGAGATTGTAAAGAAGATTGTGGAATTTAAGGGAGAAATTGTTTTTGACAAGACTAATCCTGATGGAATGATGCAAAAATTGCTTGATTCCAGCAAAATAAACTCTTTGGGATGGATGCCAAAAACAGGCATTGAAGAAGGGATAAGAAAGACATATGAGTGGTATGTGAAGGAGAACGAGAGAAAGAGATTTTGATAATCTTTTGTAGTATTATACTTTTCAATTATTTAGTTAAGTATTTTGTTTATAATGTTAGTTGTTGAAATGCCATCAAATTCTTTAGGGCACCATCTTTTTAATTTAACCATCTCTATATTAAATTTTTTGCAAAGGTCAATTCTATAAGGGATATTAAAAGCATCTTCATTTATAATGTAAATATCTGGCTTTAAATCTTCAAATATCGCATTAAGCATTCTTAAAGGACTCTCTTCGTCTGATATGCTGTCAAGAAGGCAGTAATCAACCTGCTTTAAGGAATCAATCATTTTTATTCTTACATGCTCGTTTAAAATAGGCCTTTTACCCCCCTTATTCTCTTTGAGCATCTTATCAGAACCTACTCCCACAACCAAGATATCGCCATATTTCTTGCAATCCTCAAAGAAAAGCACATGCCCTGCATGGGTAAGGTCAAAGCTTCCTGAACAAAAAGCTATTTTTTTATCTTTATGTTCTTTGCGTATCTGCTGCAAATCTCCAAATGATATTTGAGCCATTTCAAGTCTAATATGCCTGTATTTTTAAGTGTTTTCAATTGCTATCCTGGCAGGATATATAAACTCTGAGAAATAATCCTTAAAAGAGGCCCTTGGAAGCCCCATAGGATAAACCCCTACTTTTTCTGGTTTTGGGATTCTATCCTTAACATTTAGATAATTCTCTATTACTGAGCCGATTGCAGGAATAATCAATGGCTCTCCTTTTAACAATTCCTCAATTGTTGTGATTCGTGAATGGCCATCAACCTTTACTTCCCTGCCTGCATTCAGGTTTTTTCTGGCATTTTCAAAAATATCCTGGCTTATCTTGGATGAGTAAACACTAATAACCATATTAAAAGGAATTCTGCCTGCTAACTCTGGTGTTATAGCTAAAAAATCTTGATATGGGATTAAATTTGAAAGAACAGCATTTTTAAGTGAGGATATACATTGTTCTGGTGCCATCAGCCCTCTTTTAGGAATTGGTCCCGTACCTATAATATCTTTTATGCTTGGGTCAAATTCTTTCTCTGTTGAATTCATTGAGAATTCCTCTTTCAGCTCCCGCTCTGCAAGCCCATACGGCGACTTATCTTTAGGAGAAATATTGCCCCCTATGAGGTTAACTCTGCCTCTATAAATGGGGTGGGGGTAGGTATTATCATAAACTCCCATTAAGAATTCTCGCATATTTTCTGCTTGAATTAGTGTAACTCCTATGTGGTGATGGATGTCAATCATTCAAATCCAAGAAAAAAGGTCTTTTTAAGCTTTATGAAACTATCGGGCATTTTTTATTATCATAGAAATGATATATTACACTACAAATTTATTTAAAAATGTCCTTTATGATAATATAAAAATATGGCAAAAGAGAATGTGTTAATCACAGGCGGGGCAGGCTATCTCGGAAGCGTGCTTACGAGGCACTTGCTGAATGAAGGATATAAAGTAACATGCCTGGATAGTCTTATATACAAACAAAACCCTGCTAACCATGCAGATAGCCCTAACTTCAAATTTTTTTTAAGGGATGCAAGAGAAAAAGAATTTATAAGAAGAATCATCTCTGATTATGATGTTATTATCCCGCTTGCAGCAATAGTTGGAAAACCGGCATGTGATAAAAATCCAAAGGATGTTCCATCAGTCAATCGTGATGCTGTTATCATGCTTGATGAGCTAAGAAGCAGAAATCAGAAGCTGATATTCCCAAATACAAACAGTGGCTATGGGACAAAGACAGGAGATAAACTCTGCACAGAAGAAACTCCATTGGGACCCATATCGCTTTATGCAAAAACAAAATGCGAGGCTGAAAAAGCTCTTTTAGAATCTGATAAAGGCGCAATAACCCTAAGGCTTGCGACTGTTTTTGGCATGTCTCCAAGGATGAGGACTGACTTATTGGTGAATGATTTTGTCCTGACAGCTTTATATGAAGGCGAAATTATAATCTATGAGAAGGATTTCAAAAGAAACTTTGCATATATAGGGGATATAGCACGATGTTTTGAGCATTGTATCAGGAATTATGATTCAATGAAAGGCAGATGCTATAATGTTGGCTTGGACAGCGCAAACATCTCAAAGTTAAAATTAGCAGAAAGGATAAAGAGGTATGTGCCTGAATTTAAGATTAGTGAAGGTAAAGGAAAAGACCCTGACAAAAGGAATTATATTGTATCAAATAAAAGATTAAGAAAGGCGGGATTTGAATGCCAGCATGATTTGGATTATGGAATTGAAGAGCTTATTAAAGGATATAAAGAATTGCTGGAATCAAAGTCTTATGAGGATTTGAAAAAACCACCTTACAGGAATGTGTAAAATCAAAATATTAAAAATAAAAGAAAAATGAAAGCGCTAATACTTGCCGGCGGTTTTGGAACAAGACTAAAGAGCATAGTGAAAGATGTGCCGAAGCCAATGGCCATGGTGCATGAAAAGCCATTTCTTCTGCGCCAGATGCTTCTCTTTAAAGAGCAGAATGTAGATGTAATAATTCTTGGGGTTCATCATATGGCAAATAAGATTAAATCTTATTTTGGAAATGGAAAGGGGTTTGGGCTTAATATAAGATATTCTGAGGAGGAAACACCCCTGGGAACTGCTGGTGCAATAAAAAATGCTGAGAGGTATATAGATGACACCTTTTTCGTGCTGAATGGGGATTCTTATGCCAAGATTAAACTGATGGATTTTTTGAAGTTTCACAACACAGAAAAAAGCAGTTTCACAATAAGCCTGACAAAATCCAGCGAAACCTTAAGATATGGCGGCGTTGTTCTTGAAGGCAGCAAGGTAAAGGAATTTTCAGAAAAAAAAGAAGAAGATTCTAATGGGCTAGAGAAAATGATTAATGCTGGGGTTTATATCTTTGAGCCAGAAATATTAAATTGTATAGAGCAAAACAAAAATGTCTCCCTGGAAAGAGAGGTATTTCCAAAGCTTTCAAGAGATGGAAGATTATATGGGTATGCTTATGACGGCTATTTTGTTGATATTGGCACACCTGAAGGATATAATCAATTTAAAAGTAATGTGCTTGAAACCATCTTGATAGACAAAGAAAATTCTATAAGAGATGCACTGCTAAATATAGACAAAACAGGCATGGATTTGGTTCTTGTTGTTGACAAGCAGAAGAAGCTATTGGGTGTTTTGAACCGCAAGCTTATAGACAGGCATTTTCTTTCAAAAGGAAACCTTGACGACAGGGTTGACAGCGCAATGGTTACAGATTATACATATGCCATGAAAGCAGATGGTGAAGATAGCATATCAGAGAAGCTTTCAGGAGGAACAAACCGCCTGCCAATAGTTGATGAAGAAGGAAGAATTATAGATATAAGGTACCGTGTTGATGAAGCAAGAGAGGAGAAGTTTCCTAAGTTTAGGGGAAGAGTGCCTTTAAGGATAAGCTTTGCAGGCGGCGGAACAGATGTCACGCACTTTTTTGAGAAATATGGGGGTGCTGTAATAAGCACAACAATAAACAAGTATGTCCGTGCTTTAATAGAAAAAAGCGCAGACTCAAGCATAACAATAAGCAATCCTCATCTTGTAAAAGAGGATGTAATAATAAACTCTTATACAGATATCAAATATGACGGCAGGTTTGACCTTGTAAAGGCACTTATCAAGGTAGTTAAGCCAGAGTTTGGATTTAAGCTTTCAATGCGCAATGATATCCCGCCAGGAAGGGGATTGGGAAGCTCTGCCAGCCTTGCTGTGCTTGTAATAAAATTGCTTGGCCAGTTGAAAGGAGTAGATTATGATGCATATCAAATTGCAGATTTGGCTTATCAGGCAGAGAGGGATGAGATGAAAATAAAAGGCGGTTGGCAGGATTTCTATGCTGCAGCAATCGGAGGATTTAACTTCATGGAGTTTGACAAAGAAAGAAGAATATCGAATCCTCTGAGATTAGACAGCACAAACAGCACTATTAATGAACTAAACGAGCATCTTTTGCTCTGCTATGTCGGCAAAGAGCATTCTTCAGGAGAGCAGCATGAGAAACAACAAGAGTCTTTCTTGAGAAAGGAAGAGGAGGTTGCTGCAAATCTTAATGAGCTTAAGGGGATTGCAATAGACATAAAGGATTGCTTGTTGAGGGGCAACCTGTACAGGATTGGGGAACTGCTGCATAAGTCATGGGAGAACAAAAGAAAGGTTGACAAGAATATATCCAATCCGAGAATAGACGAGCTGTATGATGCTGGATTGAGAAATGGCGCTTATGGCGGCAAGCTGCTTGGGGCTGGAGGGGGGGGCTATCTGCTGTTCTTTTACTCTCCTGAAAAAAGATACCAGCTTGAACAAATGCTTGAAGCACGCAATGGAAAGATTTTAGATTTTAACTTTGATTTTGAAGGTGTTAAAGTCTGGCCTTGCGCTCAGAAGGAGTATTAATCTTTGTACTTGCTTAATTCTTCCTCTACAAGCTCGCAAAGAATATGCATTATAAGCTCATGCCCTTCCTGTATTCTTGGCGTGTTGTTTGAAGGAACAATGAGAGGCAAGTCGCAAATGTCTTTCAGTTTTCCCCCATTATCCCCCAAGAAGCATATTGTATACAAGCCATTTTTCTTTGCTGTTTCAACAGCCTTGATTATATTCTCTGAGTTTCCTGATATG
>JACOYM010000046.1 GCA_016181905.1 Candidatus Pacearchaeota archaeon
TTTCTTTCCTCCTTTTCTTTTAGCTCAATAAGAATTCCATTCTGCCAGCAATATTTTTTTCCGCCTGCTGTAAATGTTATTGTTTCTGATTTAGGCGAGGCAAATGTGATTGTTGCTTCATCAAACTCTTCTGCCACCTTGCCCCCATTGTATAGCTTTATTCGGGCTGTTTTGTGTATCAGTGTCTCATAACTGCTATCTTCATTTAGCCTATCATAGAACATGCGCAATGGGGGAATACTCCAAAGGAAGGACCCCAATGCAATTAACACAAAGAATCCACAAAGGATAATACATATTGATTTCAGAATATACCACCACCAGTTGATTTTTTCCGCACTTCCTGTGCCGCCCATGCAGCTCACCTCCTTTTTTATTTTTTCTTGAGTATTGCATCCCTTTTTCATTCTTACATTGCCATAATCCTCGGCAAAGATACTGAGAAACCGCCTACTGAGATTGCAAGCAGGATATACTCAATTATTGTTATATCCTTTCCAGCACGATATTTGTGGGTTATCCTTAACCCCCACAATAAAGATGCATAAAACACAATGTTGCTTAGTGAAAATGACATGCATGCCCTCCTTTTTGTTTATATTTAGCCATTTGTTATTTTACTGACATCTCTTAAGAAATCATTTAGAACATTAGAGCAATGCTTGCATTTTTTAGTATGCAATTCAATTTCAGCTAATTTTTCCTTTACTGCCTTTTTATTAAGCCTATTTTTTGCTCCTGTAACATTTGTTTCAACTGCAATAATATCATGTATCTGTTCAATGTTCCTTATACACCTCTCCATCTTATTCTCCTTTTCTTGGATTAGCAGATTATATTTAGAACTTGCAAAGTTACAACTAAGCAAAAACTTCCCTGTTTCATTCAAAAAACCTTTTTCAAGGTATTCCGCTTTTGCGGGATTAATAAGCCGCTTTTCTCTGAAGTCTATTGTGTTTTTTGTGTTCCCTGGTGTTTAGTTGATTTTTTAGGTTGTTTCTGTTGTCTTTGCTCTCTGTTGTCTCTGTTTTTTTGTATGTTATATTTTATGTTGTTTTTGTATGCTTGCGCGGTTTTGTGTATTCTTTATTTCTCTTAAATGTATTAAATATTAGCAGAATCCTGCCTGATTCTTGTGTTATTACTTAATAATTAATCTTTTAAAAGCTTTCGGTTAATTCATTATATGCATATGCTTCCTTAAGCAATACGCCCTAATTTTTTATATATACTGCATTATATGTGATATAAGCTATATGTTACAATAGGCTATTAAAAGCCAAAAAAAAATAAAAAAGAGATTATTTTTTATTGTGTGTTCTTTAATTTTTAGAAAAAGAGCGAGCCCTGAAATAAGCTGAATAGGGGCTCGCTTCTCTTTCTTGCAGCAAAAGCTTAGCTATAAATAACCCTTACAATATTTGCGAAAATGGTTAAAACGATTAAGGTTGTCAGTCCAATCAATGTGATGTTGACAAAAGTTAATTCTCTTTGCTCTTTTTGCTCTTCTTGTGTTAGGCCTGGTGATAAAATTTTGTGATAATGTATCTCAATCAATATCTGGTGCTTCTGGCTGCTAATCACATTGCATGCCCAAATGCATAACCATGTCAAAAAAGATATAGCTGCTCCTTGCAAAACAATAGCCAATGTTTTCAATAATGCAGATTCCATATTATCCTCCTTTCTATGACTTCAGCTTTATCCATAATGATGCAAGCATTGCCTTCATCTTATACAAATTTTCTTTACCTTTTTGCTTTATAATAATCTGTATAAAAGTTTTTGCAGAATCTCTTCTGAATCCGACAGCTCATTTATTGCTGACAAAAGGCGTAAGTTTACACTATTAGACATACACTTAAGCTCTTGCAGCAATTCAGAGTCAGAACTTCCAATATGCTCATCAGTATTTTGCCTTAAACTTTCATCAAGCTCATTTAATGAATGCTTTATTTTTTTTAATTCTGAGAGCGAATTAAGAAAATAATCAATCTTTTCTTCTCGTGTCTTCTCGGTCTTATTGCCCATCTTATCCTCTCCTTTCGCGATTAAGAATAAAGAGCGAGCCCTGAAATAAGCTGAATAGGGGCTCGCTCTCAAGCATATTAAATTGTTAATGCTGTGTTTTACCTACCTTTACATCTTAGTTCTCCTTTCCCTCAATTCCAAGGAATGCCCCAAAGCATACCCTTCTCAAGTGTGCGTGCTTGAACCACGAATTAAAATTTGTTTCCAAAAACTAAACTCTAAAGCTGAGCGTTTTTTATTCTTACTTGCTTCTGATATCGCCTGGATTTTTCCAGTCATCCTCTGTAACATATGCAACAAAAAGCGGCTTGCTGATGCCTGGGCGGGTTATCCAGAACAGGAATGGCCAGTCAATGATATAGTCATATTTTCTTTTTGGAAGGCATCCTCTCAAAACTCCTATGGCAACAGCACTCTGCGCCCTTGCGCCTTCCTCATTCATTCTAAGCTTTGTTTGCTGAACTGCCTGTGTTATGATTGCAGGCTGTCCATCTGCGCCTGTTGTTCTAGTATTCTTCAGCCAGCTTATATCAACCAGCTGGTTAAGATTAACCATTGGGAAAACTACCCCACCAATAAGATTATCACTCTCATCACCTTCACTCAATTCCTCTGCTATTTCCATCAGCTTAAAGCTTCCATGGCTGTCTGGTAGATTTTCAAGGATTGTCATGTACACCAAATCACTGGATTTTGTGCGCAAGCGGGCAATTGGATGATTATGCTTATTTGTCTCAAAAAAATCCACATGCTTTTCAACAATCCTAACTGCAGGATATGTCTTATGTGTATTTCTTCTTATAACAGAGGTTGCCTCTCCTTTCTCTTTCCATTCAACAAGCATGTCAAGGACACTGGCTACCCCAAACTCCTGTTTGTTAAGAGGTTGAAGCTGGATGTCAAATCCTCTATCTCTCAGGAATTTATTTATTTCATCAGCACTCCAGGAGGCAATGCTCTCTATTTCTGGAATTTTACTGATTTCTTCACGGCATTTATCAAGAAACTCTCTCAGGAATCTATCACATGTTAAACTGGAACCTCTCCACTTTTCCACTGGCTTTACAAGCTCTTCTGCTTTCCTTAAAGCAGCCACAATCGGATATGCAACGCATGTCTTGCTCATTTTGTTTCTCCTTTTCTTCAATCTGCTCAATCATCTAATCTTATCACAGGCGTACAATCGAAAAAACCCCTTAGACTCCCGTCTTTTAGCCGAAATGCATTATCTGAGATTTCAGGAAGGTTAGGGTTCTTTTTAGCAGCAATTTTCTTAAAAACATAATACTCATTTCTAAACCCACCAGGAATCGACAGAATTATGAATTTATCTCCAATCTTTAACTCCCCAAATGTCAATGTATTATAGAATTTTTTGGGCAGCTCAACAAACGCAGATTTCATGTTTATTCTTTTTCCCATATTTTTTCTCCTTTCTTCTACAATTTTCTTTATTATCCTCGCTTTGTCAAAAACTATGGGCTAAAGCCACAGAGCGTGTTTGAGTTTTTGAGCACTATCAAAAATGCCTTTGTTTTCTGTGAGTTAAAACAGACAGGGTACACAAAGAGCATTTTTGAAGTCTAAAAGCTATAATTCACATTTACTCCCGCAACAAAAGTCTCATCAAGCTTTCCGCTTGGGTTGTAGGATACTCCATTGATGCTTCTTCCTGCCCCGCTGGAAAGCGGAAACCAGTACTGCACAAGCGGCTGAATTGACATTTTCTCAGTTAAAGGTATTGTCAATCCAAGCTTTAGCATGCCGTCATGAAATCCTTTATACCTCTCTCCGTCATACGAGCCTGTTGAAGGCTGGTAAGTCCTGCACCAGTTGCCATCTCCAATGCAATATCCTACAGACGCCCCAAGGTCAAATGTTGTATCTTGGTGAAATTTCATGGAATGCGACAGGGAGAAATTCAGGTATGTTCCAGGAAATTCAGCTATGTCGCGATAAACAGAAAGCGTGGGCTTTGTAAAAACATTGTAACTTACAGCCATAAGCACCTCCTCTGTATCTCCGAGAATGCTGTAATCCATGGCATAATAGGCATAGCCGCCTGTAATGCTGAATTTCTCTATGTTATGCGTGTAAGCCAGTGTAAAGTCAGTTTCATTGAAGTTGCTTTCTCCAGGCCTGCCAGGAATAAAATACTGGGTAGCATGCTCGCTGCTGTCAATATTGCCCCATAATGTTGCCGAGAAACTATTGTATGACATTGTAATTGAAGGCTGAACAACAATGCTGTTTGAGCTTATCTCATATCCCCTGAAGACATACCTGTTCAGCACAGCAGTTGAGCTGCTGCATGTCACTATATTGCCATCTGCAAATGCGCTGCCTGCCAAGCCGCACAAAAGCAAAAAGATTAATGCTGCTTTTGGCATTGGGGTTTTCATTTTCTCATTCCTCCATTCTATTTGTTTCTTTCTATTTTTGGCTATTCGTCTAAAGCCAAGGGAAGCTTTGCCTCAACAAACACCTTCTTGCTGTAATATGCTGCCATATCAACGCGATAGAGCCTGACTGTTGCATAATCATCAACCACAATAAAGAATTTATTTTTCTCTGGGAATGGAATTTTGTCAGCAATCCTGCCTTCCATCTTTGCAAGCTGCTGCATGGTGAGCAAAGGCGTCTGCGGAAGTTCCATTCCTTCAGCAAGAGTGTCAAAGATATCTTCAGAAACTCCCCTGAATAATTCTTTAGAGCCATTTAGGGCGGTGATTTCTATGCAGTAGTAAGGCTGTCCTTTTTTCTCCATAGTCTCTGTAAGGTCTCCGGTGTAATACATAACATACTTTGATGCAACAGTTCCCTGTATCCTCCTAATATCAATATTCTGCGACTTTTTCAGCTCATCCTGGCTAGGGTCGCATCCTGC
>JACOYM010000066.1 GCA_016181905.1 Candidatus Pacearchaeota archaeon
CGGGCTTTTTATGTCCGAAATTAAAACCACATTCTTTAGACTTCAAAAATGCTCCTTGAATTTTGGCATTTTTGATAGTGCTCAAGAACCCGAGCATGCTATATGTTTTAGCGCAGGGTTCTTGACAATAGGGTCGTAGCTTACTGCTTTCCCATGATATAAATAATTAAGCTAAAACTCAGAAATTACAACAAAACTGCCTTGATAGTTTTTACCCAAAGCCCATTTTTGGGCTTTGCAGGGCTTACAGCCCTAAAGTGCATATATGTACTATTAGTTTCAATATTACTCAGAGCCCGAGCTTTACTTCAAATTAAATTGAACATATAGATAAATTTATATAGAATTATTTCTTAATCTATAAAATGGATAAAAAATATTATTGGATTTTTGGCATTCTCTTATTAATCAGCTTGATTCTTATTGGATACAATCAAAATTCAAAACTAAATTCACAAATTCCAGAACAAAAATACTGTAACACAGATAGTGACTGCACAATAAAATATAATGTTAAATTTAATGGACAATGTTCAGCAGGATGTTTTAACTCAGATACTATTGTAGATGAATGGTGTAACCAAAATAATCGATATGAATCTTTTCCACCAGGAACTACTTGTACTTGCATTAATCACGAATGCCAAAAATCTTCTTAAAGCTCGGGTTCTTCCGTCATACTTTCTTGAAATTCTTCGAATTTCTCGAACCCTGCCAGGAGTGCTCGTTCCAGCCTCAATTTGCTGTCGCAAATTGGGGGAACTCCCCTCGGCAGGGGAACATAACATCGTTAAACTCAATTAAAGCGAACTCTGATACCTCCAAACCACCCGCCTCAAAACTTCTAAAGCCCTGAATTTCTCACTGCCCTCTCATCTTCCTCATGACAACAGATTTTCCCATGTGGAATATCTTTGAGAAATCCCTTCTTTTGACGAGTTCAAGGAAGGTGTTTGTCATATTCCTTAAATTTATGTTGCCTTTTTTGTTGTTCCACCAGTAGTTTATGTCTGCTGCTGCTGAGAAAAGCTCTGCCAGGCTCATGTCCTTGCTTGGGTATATTGGGACATTATTATGGAACTTTTTTCCTATGCATGGCTTCAGCCATACAGAATCGTCCCACCATCCTCTTTTCTTTCCATTCTCATATATCTCTGTGCCGGGATAAGCCAGAAGCAATGACGCTGTTGTTATCGTTGGATTAAGCTGTTCAATTATCTTTCTCTTGTATGCTATGTTCTCTGGTGTTTCATGGTCTCCGCCGACAATTACATAGCTTCTGATTTCCAGCCCTGCTTCATGCGTCAGCTTGAACGCGTCAAACAGCTGCTTTAGTGTATGCGCCTTTTTGAAGAATTTTACCCCTTCAGGGCTTACATCTTCCACCCCATACTCTATCAAGTGACAGCCTGCCTTTTTCAGCCACATCAAAAGCTCTTTGGTTACAATATTCACCTCTGCCCTGCAGAGCCACTTAATCTCCTTATGCAGCCCTTTCTTGATAATCAGCTTGCATATATCAATCGCCCTTTTTCTGTCTGCTGTAAAATTATCATCGTTAAATACAATATATTTTGTATTGTATTTGGAATAAAGATGCTGCATCTCGTCCACAACGCACTCTGCCTTCCTGAACCTAATCCTGTGCCCCCAGAAATCAGAGCTTGAGCAGAATGTGCACTGGTAAGGGCATCCCCTTGATGTAATTATGCTCCCGACAGGATAGCCAAGCAGCTCTTTCGGGTGCTCCGGGTTTTTTGAGTAATTCTTCAAATTGAAAAATTTATATTCTGGATATGGCAGAGAGTCAAGGTCCATAATTGGCTCTGCCTTTTCATTGTGAAATATATCCTTCCCCTTCCTGTAGGAAATCCCCATCACCTTTCTTAAATCCTGTTTTTTTTCAAGCGCATTTATAAGATTTAAGCATGCATATTCACCTTCATTCTTGACAATATAATCTACAAATGGATAGTTTCTTAGAATCTGGTCTGTCATTAA
Organism: Candidatus Pacearchaeota archaeon; assembly: GCA_016181905.1. Classification (GTDB taxonomy): domain Archaea; phylum Nanobdellota; class Nanobdellia; order Pacearchaeales; family GW2011-AR1; genus JACOYM01. Next base: position 2,002 of record JACOYM010000066.1, read on the forward strand.
GGTAGGATGGGGGCCTCCGAGAATTATTGGAATATTGTATCTTTTCTTTATTTCCTCTGCCATCTTCAGGCACTCAAACCTTGTTGTCGTGTTCATTGTTATGCCGACAATGTCTGGATTAATATCTCCAACTGCCCTGACAAGCTCTTCAAAGCTTCTGTTGAGCCCTTCTTTTATCATTGCCTCGTGCCCTTCCCTGTTCAGCAATGCAGTCATGTATGCAATTCCCAGCGTGGGAAAAAGCATGTCCCTTGCCGGCGGGCTCATAAATAAAACTTTCATCTTAAATATTTTTTAAAACCTTCTTGTATTCTTATCAGAAAATATTAACTTTTAAATCTTGCTAAGAGATATTTAATTTTCACAAACTTTATAAATTAGCATTTTCAAAATAATATATCATATTGTCAAAATGAGGCTGAACATCGTCATAGGCGGAAAGGCAGGGCAGGGCCCGAATGTTCTTGCAAACATTCTCGGAGACATGATTGTAAAGAATGGGCATTATGTTTTTTCTTCAAGGGACTATGGCTCTGTTATAAGGGGCGGGCATAATTTCAATGCCCTTACAATACTAGATGAGCCAGTTCACAGCAATGACAGCAAGATAGACATTCTTGTTGCCCTGGATGACAAGACAGAGGAGATTCATAAAAACAGCCTTAATAAAAATGCTGTAATTCTGAAAGGCAGCGACAGGAACATGTATTATGCCGGCAGGCTGGTAAAACTGCTTGGCATGGATTTTAAGTTCCTGGAGGATGAGCTGAAAAAACTGAAAAAGTTTGATGAAAACCTGAAAGACGCTAAAAGGGGCTATTCTGATGAAAAGCAAAACAAGATAAAGCTTCATAACAAAAAAAGCAGCAATTCCTTTTCTACAGGAACGCAGGGAGTTGCAGAAGGCGCGCTCAAATCTGGCTTGGATGTTTATTATGCATACCCTATGACACCAGCCACCCCTCTTATGTTTGAGCTTGCGCCAAAACAGCTTGAGAATAACATTATGGTTTTAGAGCTTGAAAATGAGATTGCTGTCATAAAAGCAGCTATCGGAAGCGCAATTACAGGGGCAAAATCCATGTGCGGGACATCTGGCGGCGGCTTTGACTTGATGGCAGAGGCATTAAGCGAGGCAGGAATAATTGAATCGCCTCTTGTCATCTATCTGGCGCAGCGCCCAGGACCCTCAACAGGAGTTCCAACATACACAGGGCAGGGTGATTTGGATGCTGCAAGGCATTCTGGGCATGGAGAGTTTCCAAGGCTTGTTGTTGCGCCAGGCGACCCTATTGAATCAGCAGAACTAACCTCCCAGTGTTTTTATTTCTCTCAAAAATTCAAGATGCCATGCATAATACTAAGCGACAAGCATCTTGCAGAAAGCTTTTACACAATGCAGGGAAAGCCAAAGCTTGCAAAGTCTGAAAAAACAGCAATGCTGAAGAGGTACAACAGCTATGAGCATGATGAAAAAGGAGAGATGGTGGAAACCTCTGACGACATAAACAAGGCAGTTGAAGCAAGATTAAAGAAGGCAGAAAGAATCAGAGAAGAGGCGGAGAAATTTGAGATGTTCAAGATTCACGGCAAAAAGGACAGCAGGAATATTATTGTAAGCTGGGGAAGCACAAAAGGCGCGATTTTAGACGCAATAAAGGGAAAGGATGCAAAGTTCATGCAGATTCTGTACATTGAGCCATTTTCAGAAAAGATAAAAGCAGAGCTGGAAAAGGCCGAGAATGTGATTGTTGTTGAAAATAATGCAACTGCCCCGCTTGCAGGCCTGATAAAAGACAAGACATGCGTTTTTGTCGAGGACAAAAATAAAATCCTGAGGTATGATGGCAGGCCTTTCTTTTATGATGAACTAAAAGAGGAGATTGAGAGGAGGATAAGATGACCCCGCAAGATTTATCAACAAAAAACCCAAGCACATGGTGCCCGGGGTGCTTTAATTTTCAGATACTGGCGGCTGTGAAGAATGCAGTTGCAAAAGAGATTGCTGAAGGCAAGCCGGGAAAAACCAAGGATGATTTTGCAATTGTTACAGGAATTGGATGCCATGCAAAGATGTTTGATTATGTGAATCTCAGTGGAATAAACACCCTGCATGGAAGGGTTCTGCCAACATGCCTCGGCATGAAGGTAGGCAATCCTAATTTGAATGTAATTGGCTTTTCAGGCGACGGGGATGCATATGCAGAGGGCATGGAGCATCTTATTCATGCAGCAAGGTATAATTCTGACTTTAAGTATGTTATTCATAACAATCAGGTTTTTGCCTTGACTGTTGGAGAGCCTACTCCTGTGACAGAAATCGGCTTTGCAGACAAGACAACGCCCTTGGGAGTAAAGCTTCAGCCATTAAACCCGATAAAGCTGATGCTTGCAGCAGGCGCGGGCTTTGTTGCGCGTGTTTTCGCAGACATAAAGCAGATTGAATATGTCATGCAGGAAGCATTTAAGCATAAGGGCTTTGCTTTTATTGAGATTATACAGCCATGCATAATATTCCACCCTGATGCTGGCTTCAAGGAAAAAACATACTCGCTGGAGCAGGCAGGGCACAATAAATCAGATTTTGATGCAGCATGGAAAAAGGCAGATGAGTTTGATTATAACATAGCAAAGAATATTCCCTGCGGAATCTTCTACCAGAAAGAAAAATCAACCTTTGAGGACTTATGGCCGCAGCTTCAGCAGCTGAAAAAGAAAGGCATTGGCTGGAAGGACGTGAAGAGATAAAGGAAAATTAGTTCAGCATCCACACCTCCAGCTTTTCAAAGAACAGGTTTTGTGTTTCTAAAACTTTCATTTTAAGTTTCTGGCTTTTAATTTCTTTGCTGATTCTTTCTCT
>JACOYM010000067.1 GCA_016181905.1 Candidatus Pacearchaeota archaeon
AGCGGAGAACCCAAATAATTGATCAAATTTGTTTTGGTTCTCCTGATATAGTAAGTGCCGAATTTATGCTCAATGATTTTGGGCACTTACTATACTTCGCAGGGAACAGCAGGATAACCTAGATGAAATTCCTGCAAAATAAAAATAAAACTCATTTGTATTTTCAATGTGTGAAGTATGAGAAAAGACGATATTTTAGAAATGCTGGATGAAGCAAGATTTTTGAAGAATGAGATTGGAGACTCAAAGGGAGCAATTAAAGAATGCAATAAAATACTGAAAATTGAGCCTGAAAACAGGGATGCAATGCTTATTAAGGCAGGGGCATTAAGCGAATTAGGCAGAGTAGAAGAATTTGTGGAGTTAGTCAATAAGATAATCAAAAAATGGCCAGAGCATTGGGAAGCTTATTACCTTCTATCAATGTTCTGCTTTATGATGAAAGAAGATGACAAAGCATTGGAGCTTATGCACCATTCAATAAAGTTAGATGAGAATTTTAATAATGTCATGAGTTATGCGCATATCCTTTACCTCACAGGCAATCAAGATTATATGAAATATGTTGATAATGCGAAGAAAATGGACAAAGAAAGGGCGGAGAATTTCCTTAAAAACATCTGGATTTGGGATAGTGAAAACTTGAAACCTGCTTTATCTGGAACTTTAAAGGCATTTAAAGCTGCAGAAGAATGGAAAAGAATAAAGAAGAAAGAAAAATTTGATTTGGAATTTAAATGATTAAAAAATGACAAAACAAAAATTTATTTCAATTAATAGGCTGCTTTTAGAGGATAATGAAGATGTAAAGCATATTAAATCGCTGCAACAGAGAGAAGAGGAATACGCTTACCTATTGGGGCCAATTGAGCACGCAATCGCATCATATTATTCTGAAAACAGAAAACTCAAAGATAAAGACGCAGCAAAAATGCTGAAGAACCTAAGATCAAATTATTCCCAGAATTTAGACTTTTTTAAAGAGCCTCTTGAAAAAGAAATTCTGATTCAGCTTAGCCTTGCATTGCAGGACACGGAGACAATGCATCGTGAGCTTTATCTTTCTATAAGCTATATCCTTTGGAGCATTGACAACCGCTCATGGATCGGAGACAATAAGGCATATCTTGACTGGCTGCTTAATTTTTTTGGGATGATGGATAAAGAAGAAAAAAAAGAATTCAAGAAAAAATATGGCAGGCTTGGAAAGGAATTTGGGATTGAAGAAGAGAAAATAAGAGCTATGACTATGGGGAGTGATGAGTTTGATGATGAAGAAGTTTATGAGCCAAATGAGAAGGAGAATAAATGGAGCAAAGAAGATAGCGAATATTTTGCAATGTCTGATGAAGAAAAATGCAATTATCTTCTGAAATGCGATGACAAAAATAAATCATCTGAAGTCTTGCTTGATTTGCTCAACCAAATGGAAATGCACTTCAAAAACGGCAGTTTCGCTAAGGTAGTGCAAATAGCAGATAAAATAAAAGATGCTAAGGCTGAAAAGAAAATGAGGGAGATAATTTACTCTATGAAGGCAGAGGCGCTTATCTGCATGAAAGAATATAAGGGGGCTGAAAATGCAGCGCAGGAGCTGATAGCATTCAGCAGAGATTATCCTATGGGCTATTTCCATCGCGCTCTTATCAGGTTTTATAATACTGATTTAAAAGGTGCGCTTGAGGTTTTGGACAAGACAATAGAAGTGGCGGAAAAAGTAAACATGAGGCATTTCCAATATTACATACTTAAGGCAGATATATTAAAAAAGCTCGGCGATGGCAGATACAAGGAATTTGAAGACATTGCAAGAAAGATTGAGAAGAGGAATCTCCAAATGATTAAGGAAAAAGCAGAGAAGTTTGGGTTTGATTTGGAGGATGTTGGATTAAGAGAGCAAAAAGGAGATTAAATGGAAACCAGTAAGGCTTTAGTTGTCTTCCAGGGCAAGAAAATAAGAAGGACATGGTTTAATGAGGAATGGTGGTTTTCGGTAGTTGATATTATAGGAGTATTGACAGAAAGTGAGAGGGCAAGAAAGTATTGGTCAGACTTAAAAAGAAGGCTTACTGAAGAAGGGTTCGAGTTGTCCGCAAAAATCGGACAACTGAAATTACTGTCTGCTGATGGCAAATACTACGAGACTGATTGTGTTAATACAAAGAACGCATTTAGGATAATCCAGTCTATTCCTTCCAAAAAAGCAGAGCCTTTCAAACAATGGCTAGCTCAGGTAGGTTATGATAGAGTGCAGGAGATAGAAAATCCAGAAATGGCACAGAAGCGCATGAAAGAGATTTACAAAGCAAAAGGCTATTCCGATGATTGGATTGAGAAGAGGGTAAGGGGCATTGCCATAAGGGATGAGCTTACTGATGAATGGGACAAAAGAGGGGTAAAAAATGAAATGGAGTATGCTATTTTAACAGCAGAAATTTCAAAAGCAACATTCGGCATGACTCCAAGCGAATACCAGTCTTTCAAGGGGATTAAGAAAGAAAACCTGAGAGACCATATGAACGATTTGGAGCTTATTTTCACAATGCTTGGCGAAGCCTCTACAACAAGGATAGCAAGGAGCAAAGATGTCATGGGCTTTGAAGAAAATGAGGGCGCCGCAAAAGAAGGCGGAGCTGTCGCAGGCATTGCGCGAAAAGAGCTTGAGCAAAGAAGCGGACAGCCGGTAGCCAGCAAAGAAAACTATCTTCAAGAGCCTGAAAAGGAAGTAAGAAAGAGGATTGTTACAAAAACAAGAGTGGATTAGGTGATGTAAAATGAATCTCAAATCAGAAGGAATTTGTGGATATTGCAAAAAGAGCTTTGCAGGAAATGCAATGGCAAAGCATCTTGCTGCATGCGCTGACAGGGCAAAAGCGAACAGCAAAGGAGGAAATGAGCGAATCTTTCTCATAAAATCTGGCGCAGGCCCTTTTTGGGTTTATTTTGAGGCGAATGCCTCTGATAAGCTTGAAAAGGTTGATGATTTTTTGAGAGGCTTGTGGCTTGAGTGCTGCGGGCATTTGAGCGCTTTTCAGATAAGCGGAATAACCTACGCAAGTGATAATACGGAAGACACTGATGATGAAAGCATGAAGATTGCGCTTGACAAAGTTCTCGCTTCGGGAATGAATTTTTCCCATGAATATGATTTTGGCACGACCACAGCACTTGGATTGAAGTGCCTGTCTGAAAGAAAAGGGGAGAAGCTGAAAAAGATTGAAATGATTGCCAGAAATGACATGCCTGATTTTAAGTGCAAGTGCGGGAATAAACCAAAAGACGTCTGCTCGCAGTGCATCTTTGAAATTGGCCCGGAAGCTTTGCTATGCAAAGAATGCGGAAAAAAGCACAAATGCGGAGAAGAAATGCTGTTGCCAGTTGTGAACTCGCCGAGGATGGGGATGTGCGGGTATACTGGATGAAATTGTAAACAAAAATGGAAAAACAGGAATTTTATTTTATTTTAAGCAAAGGGGAGGACTATAAGACAGAATTTAAAGAAAACCTCAGTGGAATAGATAAAGATATTGTCTCTTTTTCAAATGCTGACGGGGGTACCATCCTTGTAGGGGTAAGTGATACGGGAAAGATTAGAGGAATTGCCGTCAATAATAAGCTTAAAGCGGAAATCCAATCTATCGCAAGGAACTGCGACCCTGAAATTCATATTGGCATTTCTGGGTTCAGGAACTCCCTTATTGTAAGCGTTCCTGAAAGCGTAAAAAAACCGCATAGGTGCTCATCGGGATTTTATTTGAGGATAGGCCCAATATCACAAAAACTGAATGTAGAAGAGATACGGCAGTTATTTAACCGGCAAGGCAAGCTATTTTTTGAAGATGTAGTAAACAGGGAATTTGCTATAAAAGACTTTAACAAAACAAAATTCCATGATTACCTAAGAAAAGCGAAAATCTCAAGAACATTGGCCGAAAGCGAACTGCTGCGCAATCTCAGTTTAACCAATGCCCAAGGGCAATTCAAAAATAGCGCTGTCCTTTTATTTGGAAAAAATCCCAATAAGTTTATTCCGCAGGGAATTGTTACCTGTGTTTTGTATAAAGGCAAAGACAAGGCATTCATTATTGACAGAAAAGATTTTACATCAGATATAACTGCCAATTATAATGATACTATCTCCTTCCTTTATAAGAATCTTAGATTAAAGTATGAAATAGAGGGGTTTGGGCCAAGAAAAGAAGTATTGGAAATACCAGAGGAAGCATTAAAGGAGGCGATTGTGAATGCAATATGCCATAGGGATTACAGTGAGAAAGGGGCAGTTATTCAGGTGGATATATTTGACGATAGAGTTGAAATATCAAATCCTGGAGGATTAATTATTAAGGAAAGTGATTTTGGAAAGAAAAGTGTTTCCAGAAATCCAGTAATTTTCGGGCTTTTGCAAAGGATTGAGATGGTTGAGCATGTCGGCTCAGGCATATCACGAATAAGAAATTCCCTGCGGGAAGCGGGGCTTCCTGATCCTAAGTTTGAGTTTACTACTTTCTTTACAGTTACATTTACAAGACCAGACTGGCTTGGAAGCTCCAAAGGGGCTGTGGGAAAAAGTGACCAGAAAAGGTTGGTAGAAAGGTTGGTAGAAAGGTTGGTAGAAAGCCAGAAAAAGATATTGGAGCTGGTGGAAAGTAATCCAGGAATATCAAAAGCAGAGTTGGCTGAAAAGGTAGGGATTAGCACAACAGCGATAGATAAAAACATTTCAAGGCTGAAAGGATTGGGCTTATTAAGAAAAATAGGCCCTGATAAGGGAGGCTATTGGGAGATTTTGAAATAAAAAAACCGGCAAAAATTCAGCACTTGGTT
>JACOYM010000017.1 GCA_016181905.1 Candidatus Pacearchaeota archaeon
TAAAATAAAATTTTGCCATGTTTTAAAAGGAATTTTTTTAGCTTCAAAAATATAGAATTATACACTTCTTCAACAGGATCCTCAGACCCAGATTTTCTTAAAGAGCCAATAACGTATGTTGGAACATTAGACAGATTGATTAAATCATACCTTTTGCCTCTTAACATTCTGTTCCTGCTGAGATGAGTAGCATCTTCCAGTATAAACTCAAAACCTTTATTCTTTAAAATGGATTTCATATAATCATAATTTCTGGCATTTCTCAAATAGATATTAATTCTTTTTATAGACCCATACCCAAAATCATCTCTCTGCCTAAAATTATTTGAACGAATTAGTTTCAGCCCATTATAATTAAACTTTTTATACAAACCATCAAAAAACTTTCTTGTGGATTTATCTAAAGAAATTCTGATTTTCTTATATAAAACAAAATTAAAGCCCACATTTGGTTTATGTTCTCCAAAAAATTCTAGAAATTCATTATAATTAAGTTCTAATATGGCTGTTATTTTAAGTCGTGTAATAAATTCAGATCTTTTATTAAGGTCAAAACCAATAACCCCTGCTCCGAAATAAAGGGCGTTTAAAAATTGGTCTCCAGAACCGCATACTGTTATAACCTTTTTGTTTTTTAAACCAAGAGCCTTATAATATCCGGCAACGTTCTCAGTCGCATATACATACATGGGGGCATTAGAAGACATTTTTGCTTCCTTAACGTTTTTCAATGATATATGAACTTCTCTTTTTTTCATCATATAATATTAGAATACTTATTTATAAAACTTCTCAAAAATTCAACATCTGAAGAAAAATTAGCTATTTTTGGTAAGAATTAAAAAATGAAAAATACGCCCGCGCCAGGAATCGAACCTGGAAGCCCTTGCGGGCCAAGCTCTGTGGTTTAATTTTATTCCAGGCTTGTGGAGTACCATTGTCCCACGCGGGCTTAAACTATAGTAAAAGACAAAATAAATTGAGCAAGATTTTTGTCTTTTCCTATCTACTAAATGACTAAAAATGCTCGAATATTAAAGTCCTTTAGTATAATTTGCCCAGAATGCCTCTAATCTCTTTTTCTACGCACTCTTTTGATTTTTCTCCGTCAATGATTATTATTTTTTCATCTGGAAATATTTTTGGCAACTCAAGATATCTCTGCCTTAATTTTTCCTGAAATTCCCTGTTTGACTCAAACTTCTGCTCCCTTCTCTCATCATTTTTCATTCTTTGCACTGCAGTCTCAACATGAACATCAAATATCAATGTTAAGTCGGGAACAGGCATGCCTTTATGCATATCTATCAATTCCTGCAAGGGAATGCCCTGAACAGACTGATAAACTATTGTAGAATGCTTATATCTGTCTGAAATTATATACAAGTCTTTTTTTAATGCAGGCAGAATTATTTCATCGACATGCTCTTTTCTGTCCTGGACAAATAATTCTGCAAGTTTTCTTGCTTTTGCATAAGGGTCAGAATCCTGCCTCAGAATCTCTCTTGTCTCTCTGGATTTATAAGGCTCTCTTGTAACTAACATGTGGTTATATTTGCTTTTGTTAAAGAGATATTCTGCCGTCTTTTGCAGTTGCGTTGTCTTTCCGCTTCCATCAATCCCCTCAAGAACTGCAAACAAGCCTCTTTTTTCTTGCATTTTATGGCAAAAATCTTCCAGTTTCATAATCCTCTATCAGTGTATCAATCAAATCTATAGCTTCTGGGGGAAAATTCCATGTTGTTTCTGCTTTTAACTCTCTTAATTGAGGGATTATCTCTGTGTCTTTTACACCCAAACTTGTGCTGGCTCTTTTAGTGAATAATTCTAAATTTGGAAAATTATCAAAGAATTTATTCATTCCCTTTTCAGTATAATCCTGGCCATAGATGTGCAAAGAGCCATTTTCTTCAGTATATGGGCCAGCAATGACCTCTCTTCCTATTTTCTCTGCTAAACTACATGCAAGTCTTGCCTGCAGGTTTGTTATGCCTATAACATTATCCCCCCATGCCTTGTATAAGTCACGGCTTCTCCATCTTGCATGCATATTAAGAACAAGCTTTCCGTCATTATTCTCCACAGCCCTCAGCTGAATCTCTCTTAAGCATGGCTGGTCTGATTTAATAAACAGGTCCACTTCTGGAACTCCTGTAATCGCAATAGCCCTTCTTGTATTTGTATCTTTTGCAAGCATGCCAATTATTCTCTCCAACTGATTTAATGTTGAGCCATCTGATTTTGGATAAGCAGCCAGTCTCTGATGATAGCAATAGGGCCATTGTGTTGGTTCAAACTCTTTTCCATCACTAATCATCTCCAAAAGCTTTTTGTGAGGCATTACTAAATGGTCCTTTGCCCCTAAAAACTCAGCTATATACTTTCCTCTTTCGCAATAACTTAGCACAGGGAATCTTGGCTGTGCGAAAGGGTCTAAAACTTCAATCATAACCTTAGCGTCTTTACTAGGGGGTTCTATATAATTTCCATGAGGGTCTTTTCTGTCATACTGGGTTCTTATTTCATACCCCCCATTATGCACTGCATTGATTGCTTTGTAGTACGCTTCAGGAATAGACTGCGCTTTAATATGAAGTGTAGGAATTTTTCCATCTCTTTTTTCTGCCATGAAAAATTTTGTTCAAGCAGGTATTTAAATAAATTGATATTAAGAAATATATTTTGCGGTATACTTATCCCTTCATCTCTATCTTTATGTTGACGCTGCGCGGAATCTGCAGTTTCATTATAGAATGAAGCACCTTGTCATTTGGCGGCAAATCTATAACCCTCTTATGCACCCTCATCTCAAATCTGTCGAATGTTTCTGTTCCTGCGCCGCAGGGCGATTTTCTTGTTGTTATCTTCATAATCTTGGTTGGCAGGGGGATAGGCCCTCGCGCAGCCAAGCCTGCATTTTTGGATATGCCAACAATAGTATTACAAATATCATTAAGCGTGTTTATGTCCATGCTTTTCAGTTTTATTCTTACGATTTGCATTTTATTTGTAAAGAAAAGTGCTTTAAAAAACTTTGCCAGGATTAGATTTACGCAGGTTGCCTTTATTTATCACAAAACCCAACGAACAAACTCCACATCTCAAAAATCCATGATTTTTGATGACTATCAGAAATCCACAAAAGATTTCTGAAGCTTTAGCGTGGAGTATAAAACCTATCGGGGTTTTGTGACTTCAAAAATCAAAGATTTTTGATAGTGCTCAAGATTTGTGAAATCTTGACATTCCAAAAAAATCTACAAGCAACAGACTACAACATAAATGTTGTAGATTTTTTAAGGATTAAGAAAATTGCGCTTTCACTGTCCTGTCAGAACTTAAGATTACATAGCACATGCCGCTTAAGATATAATCACACCCGCTTGTCCATCCAGCAAAGGTTGATTTATATCCAGGCGTTGCAGCCAGGACTATTGAGGCTCCAGATGAAAATGTATTATTGCAAGTGCTGCCGCAGTTTATTCCTGCAGGGTCTGATGTTATTGTCCCTGTTCCAGCTCCTGACTTTTGTATTGTCAGTTTCCTGTAAATATCAAATGTAACAATAACCTCCCTGTCAGAATCAAGGGTTATTGTGCAAGTTCCTGTGCCAGCACAGGCACTCCAGCCCTTGAAGATAGAGCCCTCATCAGGCGTGGCTGTCAGGGTGACAGATGAGCCAGCAGCAAATGCGCCATCGCACATTGTTCCGCAGTTTATTGGGCGGGGGTCTCCGCTGGAAAGCACTGTTCCTGTTCCAGAGCCTGTTTTTGAGATTGAAATGTTAAAGCTTGGCACAATGATAGCATCAAAAATGCGGTCAACATTCTTGTTTGAGTTTACAATTAAGGTGCATGAAGCAGAAGCGCCTGCAAAGGCGCAGTCTCCTGCCCAGCTGGTAAAGTTTGAGCCTTCATTTGGAGTGGCTGTTAGGGTGACAGATGAGCCTGAAGGAAATGAAGATTTGCATATAGCCCCGCAGCTTATCCCTGCTGGGCTTGAGCTTATTATACCACTTCCTGTCCCAAAATTAGCTTTTGCAATAGAAATATTATAGTTTGATGCGCCTGCCCCGCTTGCATTTTCATTCATATTATCATTTGCACTGCCTGAATTGCTGCTACTGGACGAACTCCCCCCGCCGCCAGAGCTTCCTGAGCCAACGCCGCTGCCCCCAGAGCTTACAGAAGAGCCCCCTGATGCAGAGGATTGCGCTGTTGTATTGGCTTGCTGAGAGCCTGCGCCGGCAGCACTTTCATCTTTTGTTGATGCGTTGCTTTCTGCTCCTTGCTTTTCATATTGATTTTTAATGTAGAAAAAAAGAATGATTAAAAATGCCAGCGCAATAACAACAGCTAAACTAATCTTTACAACTCTTAAATTCACCTTCTTTTTTTTAGCCATATGCATGCAATGAAATCCGCGTTTATAAATTTTTTGAGAGAGCTGGTGCGCCGCGTGCACCAGCCCCATCATCTCAGCCTTCTCAGAGCCGAAGCCCTGAGTTATGAGATGAGCGTGATACAGGATTAACAAAAGTAGGATTTAAAAAACTATTTTCCAACACATAAATCTTAATAAATCATCTGCTGGCTTATTCCTGCATGAGGATTAGCGATAGCGACATAGAGAGAGTAAAAGAGGCAAGCGAGATTTTGGGCGTTGTTTCAGATTATTTTCCATTAAAAAAGGCTGGCCAGAACTACAGGGCTCTCTGCCCATTTCATCATGAGAAAACAGCTTCTTTTATGGTAAATCCTGCAAAACAGATTTATCACTGCTTTGGCTGCAGAAGCGGGGGCAATGTTTTTAGCTTTATAATGGGATATGAGAAACTTGAATTTCCAGAGGCTGTTAAATTTCTTGCTGGAAAATCTGGCATTCAATTAGCCATATCGGATAATGACCGGAGAGAAGAGGACAAGACAGAGCCCATTTACAATGCACTTGAACAGGCATGCATGCTTTACCAAAAGAAATTTCCAAACTCTATAGCTGAAGATTATATAAAGAAAAGAGGCGTAAATGACGATACGATTGCCCAGTTCAGGCTTGGCTACTCGCCTGATGTGGAGTCATGGGCATTCTTATTGAATGAGATGAAAGGAAAGTTTGATGCAGGAACATTAGAGCAGGCAGGGCTTATAAGAAAGGGCGCGCGATCAGAAAAATATTTTGATATGTTCAGGGGCAGATTAATGTTTCCTATTTTCAATTCTACAGGCAGGGTTGTGGGATTTGGCGCAAGAATACTTGGCAATACGGACAACGACGCACCAAAATATCTTAACTCTCCTGAAGGGCCTTTATTCTCAAAGGGCAGGCTTCTTTATGGATTGAATTTTGCATCAAGGGCTGTAAGAGAAAAATATCAGATTATTGTTGCTGAAGGCTATACAGATGTTCTGAATCTGCATCA
>JACOYM010000018.1 GCA_016181905.1 Candidatus Pacearchaeota archaeon
CTTAAATCTTGAATTCTTCAACTGCATTTAATACATCTTCTGCTGAGATGCTTTTTGCCAGCTCCTCGCTGTATTCATCCATTCTTTCTGGAAAGAACTGCTCAAGCATGGGCGAAACAATCTTTTTCAGAATTCCATAGCCCTCTATCTCATGAGGGGATGTGCAAAAAAATAAGCCAATCGCCGGCTTTTTTAAAGCCATTGAGACATGCAGGGCAAGGCTATCGGAGCAGACAACTGCCTTGCAAAGCTCAACAAGGGAGGCAAACTCTTTTATTGTATTTTTAGGATTGTTAGAATAAATCTTTATTCCTTTTCTCTCAAATTCCTTAATAAGTTCGGGTTGTTTTAAGACTTCATCAGTGCCGCCAAACAGCAGAATCTCATAATTTTTCTCCTTTGCCTTTGTTACAAATTTCTTCAGCTCATCTTCATGCCATGCCTTTGACGGCCATCTTGGAGATGCTCCCATATGAACTCCTATAAGTTTTTCTGTTTTGAGATTGTTCTTTTTAATAAAATCCTCTGCATATGCTTTGTCTTTATCGCTTAGATATATTGGGCAAAATTGCTTTTTCCATGGCAGTTCTGCTGCCTCAAACATCATCTCCTGGTATGTTTTTCTGTTTTCTTTCTTTAACTCATCGTCAAATAATGTGTTCAGGTAATATTCTGCTCCTGTATTGAATGCTGCAGGATATTCTCCGTCAGAATAAAAGCCATATTTTTTATCTGCCTTAATCTCTTTCGCAAGTTCTGTTGCTTCTTTTTCTATATCAAAATTATAAAGAATGTCAAATTTTTCTCCTGTGTGAAAAGGCAGGGCGAAAACCTCTTTAATATAAGGATTGGCTTCAAATATATCAAGGCATTGCTTTTTTGTAATCCAGCAAACCTCAGAGTTTGGATATTTCTCCTTTATTGCTGGCAGGACTGGCAGTGTTCTGACAACATCGCCCAATGCCCCTAACTTTATTATAACTATCTTCATCATGGTAAAATTTATAATGCTGGAAGTTATATAAGCTTTATGAAAACAAAGACCAAAGGTTTTTGGAATCCTATACAAGGAAAGGTAAATATAAGGAGTCTTAAGGCTTATATTGCAGGGCCTTTGTGCACAAGGCCAGAGAGGGATTTTCTTGAAAGAATAGACAGATTATGCAAAAAGCTTGGGATAAGGACATTCCTGCCGCACAGGGATTGTGGGTTGTGGAAAAGCATGAAGGATGTTAAAAGAATAGCCAAGGGAGATTTAGATGGCTTTAAGGATTGTGATTTTTTGATAGCGAGCTTGAATGGCTTTAATATTGGAGCAGGAACAGCGTGGGAGATGGGCTATGCCCATGCAAAAGGCATTCCGGTTATTGCAATAAAAACAGACAGGAAATTGAAGGAAAGCATCGAGGAAATCAGCGCCATAATCATGGGAATGACGAAGATAACGACATCTTTGGGAGAGCTGGAAAGGGGGATAAAGAGGATAATTAAAAAATAAGCTAAAATAAATCTTTAGTTATTTTTTGCGGCTGTGGCACTTAATCTACGCACACTGGAAACAGAGCCTTTATTGTCATCACCCAAACGACCATACAGATCCAGCCTATCATCACGAAAGCAATTACTAATCCATGTGTATCTTTTAACATCTTCTCTATCTCCCTCTGAGCCTAAATCATGAACACAAGGCTTACGTTTGCCTATGCCTTTAGCTACTCTTTCAACAACATCAAGCATATCTTTATTTCCAATTTGAGCGATTACATAAGGATTTTTAAGAAATTCGCCAACTGATTGCTCTCCTGTTTTAAATCCATACGGAACAATCCTTACTGATTTGTCTCCATCCTTATACCTTTTTATTAAAGATTTTTTATCAGAAGGCATATCTTCATCAACATTGTCATAAACAATGACTTCTTTAAAAGTCAATAAATTCTCTGTTGATGTCCAAAAATCATTTTTTCTGAGTTGATTTATAATATTTTGGCAATGCTCTTCATCAAGATTTTGTAAAGCTAAATCGACTAAGGATAAAGTTTGTGCAGTTGTTGGCATCAATCGTTTATCATAATTGATTTTTCTTGTCATATAGTTATAATAGTCTGGACCAGATATTGATAATTTAAAAGCCAAAACTTCGCCTAAATGGGGGGTGTAAATTTCTGTTGCATCAATTTTTCCGTTTCCTTTAAGTTTTATTTCCATGCTTTTTATAGAAATTCTGCCTTTATAAATCTTTATGTTTGTTATTACTATTTAAATACATCAAAATTGTTCTATTAATCAATCCATCATCTTCGTTGATTCTATCTCATTCTCTCGCCAGCCGTCTGAATATGCTTGCTTTTTTCTTAAATCCTTGAATGCCTTGAGATATATGTAAAGCCTTGCGAAAAAAAGCTGAATTGCCCAGAAAAATTCCTTGATGTTTTTTGGGTAGGCAAAAAGAAAATACCATCCATGCTTAATCTCGTTCCAGAATGATTTAGTCCTTGGCATGTCTGGAGCAATCCTGCTTAGATTCTCATGCCCTTTTATGTTCCTTATTTTCTGGTTAACCCAATCTTTCCAGTTACCTGGGTTTTTAACATAAACCTCTGCCTTTTCAGCATATGCAATCTTGTAGCCTTGTTTCCAAAACAGGTATGGAATTATGCTGTCTTCACAGGCATCAGGCGGAAATTCTTTTATAACGCCATTCCTTACAGCAAACAGGTAGCCAGAACATTCAAAGAATTTTTTCTCTTTGGAAAGCTTTTTTCTTACCTTGTCAATGCCTGCAAAGAGAAAATGCGACCAATAGCCATATTTATTGTTCCTTGAATCAATGGAGACGGGCTTTCCTGTAACACATCCTATCTCTTTGTCTTCAAATGCCTTCAATATCTCCTTGACAGCATTGTTGCTTACATAAACATCTCCATCGGTTAGAATGACAATGTCATCATTATTGTTAGAATATAACTTATCAAGCAAAAGATTTAAGGCATAGCTCTTGCCTTCTCCGGGATCTAGAAAAAAGCCAACTCTTTTGTCTTTCAAATGCTGTTTTAAAAATTCCTTCACTTCAGGGAAGGGGTCAGAAACAATTATCCTGAAATCCTGCCTGATATCTTGAGCCAAGAATAACTGGACAGCCCTTAAGGTTGCCTTTGGCTCTTTATAAGAGGTTATTATTATGTCTATCATTTTATCATGTTTCAAAAGGATAGTCCTCTGGCCTTATAAGAACTATTTTCTCCTTTCTTTCTGTTAAAGCCACAATCCTTACCTTTCTCTTCCCCTGCTTGCCTATGTCAGAGATTTCTGTCTCTTCAACAAAATATGCCTGATTAGCTACTTTAATAATGTCTCCTCTTTTGATTTCTTTTGCTAATTTCTTCATGTCTAAAGGAGAACAGAACAAATTTATAAAGTTTGTGAATCTCTAATTAAAACCTTTTAATATCTGCAGTCTGCCTGAAAAATTAAATCCATCTTTTTTGGCTTGGGAAATGAGCCATTTAGACTTTTCAATAAGAATTTTTCTTGTTTTTGCTTCTGGCATGAAATAAACCTTTTGTTTCTTTATTTTTAAATCCCCTGTAAATTTCTTCCAGAATATGTAATCTTTTAAATTTCCAACGACAAATTTGAAATAAACATTGTTGAGCTCTTTATATTTTCTTGTAAGATTATTATTTATTGCCTGTTTTTTAGGGCTTATTACTATTGTTTCAAATAATCTTGGCAGAAAGAAAAATGTTCCATTAGTCTCTATGTCATGGCTATAGCCTTTTAATTTTCTGATAATCTTGTAAATCTCTTTTATTTGCAATGCTGGCTCCCCGCCTGTCCAGATTATATTATTGCAATCATACATCTTAATTTTAGCAATTAGCTCATTTAATGCTAATTCTCCGCCTTTGTATGCGTATTTTGCATCACAGAATTTACATCTTAGATTGCAGCCCGCTAGCCTGATAAAAACTGCTTTTTCTCCTGTTTTTGGCCCCTCCCCCTGAATTGAATAAAAAATCTCTGATATTTGCATATATGTTGAATAGAAAGGATTTTATATTATTTATTGTTCCCAAAGAGATGAAAAACAAGGAGAAAGAAAGGAATTGCATAGTTTTATGCTCTGGGGGAATAGATAGTGTTGTTACAGCGCATTATGCAAAGAGAAAACTGAAATACAAAAGCATTATAGCATTATTTTTTGATTATGGGCAGAAGGCATTGAAGCAGGAGAGGATATGCTCTAAAAGATGCGCGAAAAATCTTAGCGCAAAATTTGCAGAGGTGGAATTAAAATGGCTTAATGATATCCCCTCTTCTTTGATAAACAAAAAAGGAAGGACAGCAAGATTAAAGATAAAGGATTTAAAGAATACAAAAAAGGAAAGCCAAAAATGGTATGTGCCGTGCAGAAACACCCTCTTTTTGGCTTATGCTCTGGCTCTGGCAGAATCTTTCTTTATCAAGAAAAAAAAGGTTTATGATATTTTTGTCGGGTTTAAATGCGAGGGCAAAGAGGCATACCCAGACACAACACCAGGGTTTGTCAAGGAAATA
>JACOYM010000019.1 GCA_016181905.1 Candidatus Pacearchaeota archaeon
TATTGTCATTTCCTATCTGCTCAAGAACAAATCTTGCTCAATCATTTAAGTTCTTGAGTATAGAAAGGTCTATCCGACAATGACAGACCTTTCTTCATCCCTTGCCTTTTCAAGCTTTCTGCTTATTTCCAAAAGCTCTGGGTATAATGCCTGGGCAATGCGCCCATTTATTCCCAAGCTTGCCAAAGCTTCCACATAGTCGCCGCTATTCAGCCTGCATCCAGGATTCATTCCGAAATAAAGATGCTTTTCTCTTTCTACTCTCTTTTCTGATATCTTTCCTTTCAGAATCCTTCCATATGAAGGGTATTCCCTTGAAAACTCCTCAACTGCATCTTTCATTCCTCTTGCCCTGTCCTTGTCTTCTTCACTCACAAAGGCATAGGCTCTTTCTCCGTTGAATTCTCCATTAAATCCATTTCCAATTGCTTCTGCAATCTCTTTGGCATCACTTGTCTTTCTCCTTCTAAGCTTCTGCTCCAGGCTTGACATTGGGATGTCTATCCTGTCTTCTGTTATCAATTTCAAGATTTTATTTTCCATTTTGTTTTACCTCCTTGAAAAATAAAACAAAAAATGCATATTAATTTATGTGGTGATAAAGCTCACCTTATAATAGAAATGTCTAGAAAGCAGAAAAGTCTGCAGGGCTTAAAGGCTGATTTTATCTCGTAAGAAGGGCTATCTCTTTTATGCGCTCCAGTATCATTCCAATGCTGACAGCCTGCTGGTAGAGGCCGATGTCCCCTGATTTAACAGCCTTTATTTCAAGCTTGTTCAAATCAGGATTCTTTTTATGCTCGAACAATTCAAGGGATTTGGCATAATCATTGCTCATAAAACAGCTGAAAGCCCTGGCATAAGCCCCGCTTATATAAACTAAGAGTTCCTTGACACTTTTATCTTCAACATTACGGAATGCTTTTATTATGTCCGATATTCTCTCTATCTTTTCTCCGGCCATCCTAAAATCAAGGGCGCTCAGCAAAGACAGCTGATTTTTTTGTATGAATTTTCCTTCCTCAAGAAATCTTCTTATCTGCATTACAAGCATGAAATAAAACTTCGTCAAAGAGCTTTCCAGCTCTTTCATTTTTGTCTTGTTATTTTTTGATAAAAGCTCGTCTATCATGTCCGCAGAGATATACTGCATTCTTTTCAAGCATTCTTCTATGGACAAATCATCAATCTGAAAGCACTTAACAACAATTTTGGAGCTATTGTCCTCTATTATCTGAACATTCATAAACTTGTTCAGGGTTTCGTATATTGATTTAAGCTCTTGTTCCTTTATGCTCTCTTTTATATTGATGGTAATCTTCTCGCTGCCATAAAAATACTCCCTGATAAAATTTCTAAAGAAGTGCCTGTCATAGTCAAAAACACCTTCTCTTTTTTCTTCCCTCTTTGTAAATTCCGGGGATATTACCAGATTTTTTTCCTCAGATATCCTAATCTTTATTTTAGAGCCTTTCTTCAGCTTTAAAAGTTTAGTCCATTCTTTAGGCAGGCTTACAAGCAGGGACTTTCCAATCTCCTGCAGGCTTCTTTCTGTTATTTTCATGCCAGGTTAAGGTTTCTGTATTTTTTAAACCTTTCTAAAGTTTAAACTTCTTTAAAGATTTATAGATAAAGTTTATATTAAAGAAAAACCTGATTTATGCATGGAAAAGATGATTAGAGAGTCTTCAATAATGCATGGAGGTTATTGAGCAATGGAAAAAAATGATGATGCGCAAATTGAGAAGATGGGGGATAATCTAGAAGGAAAAAATATAGCCTTGTTAATTACAGGGGGCATTGCTGCATACAAATGCCCTTCATTAGCAAGGCATTTCAGGCAGTATGGGGCAAATGTAATTGTTTACCAGACACCTGAATCAAGAAATTATGTTGCTGAAAGAGCGCTTGAATGGGCAAGCAAAAACCCTGTTGTTTCAGGGCTTAGTGCGGCAGCAGAGCATCTGCACGAAGGCATAGATGCCTATGTGGTTGCCCCGTTAACATACAATACCCTTGCAAAATTCTCAAATGGAATCTCTGATAATGCTGTGACTGCAACATTTGCCTCTGCATTAGGCAGGCTCGAAGCAGGAAAAACATCCATCATAATATTTCCGGCTATGCATAGCAGCATGCAGAACTCCATTTACAAAGAAAACCTTGAAAGGCTGGCATCAAAGGGCATAAAGGTTATAGAGCCGGAATACAGGATGGGAAAAGCAAATCTTCCAGGCATGCATCATATAGTCATTGAGGTTATAAGGCAAATTAGCACAAGCGCCCTAAAAGGAAAGAACATTCTTGTAACAGCAGGCCCTGTAGGAGGAAAGATAGACAGCGTGAGGCTGATGACAAATATATTCAGGGGAAGGCTTGGCGTAATGATTGCTGATGAGGCTTATATGAGGGGGGCAAATGTAAGATTGCTGATGGGCCAGGGAAGCATAGAAGCCCCTGGATATATTAATACAGCAATAGCAGGCGATTTTGATGAATATTATTCTAAAGTTATGGGCATGCTTTCCGAGAAGCATTATGATTTTGGAATCTTTTCTGCAGCAGTTGCAGATTATGTTCCTGAAGAGGCAATAAAGGGAAAGATACCCTCAAAAGGGGCATTAAAATCCATTCCAGTCAAGCAGACATTAAAGGTTATTGAAGAGGTCAGAAAGAATTTTGCAGGCTTGTTTATGGCAACATTCAAATTTGAGATTGGCGTTTCAAAAGAAAAGCTGGAAGAGATAGCTAAGACAAGGGCGGGCAAAGGCTATGATTTGGTTGTTGCAAACAGGGATGAAGATATGCAAGAGGGCCATAATGCAATAATAGCAGACAGCACCGGAATAATTGCAGAGCCTTCATCAAAAAAAGAGATTGCTGCATCTTTATTAAATATCTTGGAAAAGAAAATCAGAAAATGAAAACATTGTATGTTGCTGGCTCATTTGATGACAAAGGGGGAAGAGAGTCTAAGGTTGCATATCAGATTTTTCAGCCTATAAGTGAAGATGGGGCAGATTTTAATAATGGGGGGTATTTTAACGAATTAGAAAAGATTGTAGAAAAAGCTGCTGATTACGGCGTGATATACTGGTTTGCAGATGTGCCTAATGACAAGCCTAAGCTTATTAAAAGGATAAAGGAAAAAAACAGCAAATGCATACTTGTAACCTCAAAGAGAAATACTGATTGCAAATATAAATTTGCAGATTTAATAGCCCGCGCGCTTAGCTTAAAGAGCAATTTATTATTAGAATTTATTCAGGAGGAAGGCATGTACAAAGGAAGAATATTTGACCCTCTTGGAAATGTGTTTGCTGATTTTACCCAGGATTTTAGCCTGATAGGAAAGGTGTTAAAGAAAAGGGTAAATGATCTGGCGGGCTGCACAAGAATTTCAAGCATGTCTGCAGGTGAGAGAAAAAGTGTTCCAGATGCCGGGGAATTCTTTGAATTAACAAAACATTACGCAGAATTATTCCATAACCTGGTGCATTCTTCTGTGGGCAATACAAGGTTCATGGGAAATGTCTCCTTCAGGTGCGAGGGGGGATTTCCCTCATTTAAAACCGATGGCCTTGTCTATGTCTCAAGAAGAAATGTGGATAAAAGATGCATAAAAAGAGAGTCATTTGTGGCAGTTGAAAAGAGCATACCCATAAAATTTTATGGGGAAAATAAGCCGTCAGTTGATACGCCATCGCAGATATTATTGTATAACAATTATCCCGGCACAAGATACATGCTGCACTCCCATGTTTATATAAATAATGCGCCTTTCACAGAGAAAATCGTGCCTTGCGGTGCGATAGAGGAATTTCATGAAATTGAAAAGATTTATCCGGGCAGCGAATTAACTAATTTTGCAATAAACTTAAGGGGCCATGGCTCCCTGGTTTTAGCAGACAGCATAAAATATCTTAAATCAATTCCCTACAGGGAGAGAAGGATACCGGAAGTCTGCCGCAATTTTACATGCTTGTTATAATGAATTAGCATATATCCCAGCCACCTGCCCTGTTGTTGTGCTGTCCTCAATTCCCTTGTCGTCCCTTATCCTCTTTACTATGGGGATTCTCATAGAATATGCCTCAGAATTATCCAATCCGCATGAATGCCAGTTCTTGCTTCTTGTCACATTCAATGCCTCTACCTCAACTACTGCTGATTTCTCTGGATTAACATAACAAAAAGGAATTTTTCTTGCGTAAGCCTTTTTCTTAATCTCTTCTGAGAATAAAACCCCTTTTGGGGGCATGTTAGTGTAACCTGCCTGAATTCTCTCATGCAAAGAGCATATCATCTCTTTGTTTGATATTCCAACCTTTGTTATAGTCTCATATTCTTCATTGTTCCTTGTTCCAAGAAGAAGAGCTGCAAATGGCAGTTCAGCTGCCTTTCCCTCTCCCTTATACACCCCAAGAACAACAAGGTCAAGGCTCAGGAATTTCTTCAGCTTTACCCAATCAGAAGTTTTCTTTCCAATTAAATATCTTGAATCTGGGTTTTTGCATACCAGCCCCTCTAAGCCGGCTTATTCTGCAAAAGCAGAACATCAAAGAACCTTATCTGCAAAGGATATTCCCTGGCAAGTTCAGAGTCTAATTCGCCTCTTACTCTCTTCTTTACAGCATTAAACCCCTTAATTCCATCCTCAATTCCTACAAGCTCTCCATCATAGATGCCTTCTGGGATTTCTTTAAGCTTGCCCTTTATCTCAGGAAATAACCCAGAATCAAGGGCATTAAGGTTTCTCGTGAACAGCCATAATCCAGATGACTTATGAACCTGTATTCTGTAGCCATCATACTTTATCTCCGCAAATGTCTCTCCTTTATGCTTCTTTAATATCTCTGCAAATTTCTTCTCGTCGCCTGCAGACTCTGCAACAAGCATTGGCTCAACAGGCCTGCCTATTATTAATTTTTCTTTTGCCATTTTTCATTTATTTTTGCTTTATTTTTGCCTCCATGAAAAATAAAAAGAAAAGAGCTAGATTAACTTATGTGGTGATAAAGCTCACCTTATAATAGAAAGATTTAAAAAGCAAAAAAAAATATATTTGTATGCGGGCTGAAATACTAAAGCAATTAGGGCTTACAACAAATGAGGCACTTGTGTATAATGCATTGCTTGAGCTTGGCCCAAGCCTTGCAGGCCAGATATCAAGAAAGACAGGGCTGCATCGCAGGACAGTCTATGACACAACAGACATGCTTATCAAGAAAGGACTCATAGGGTATATTCTTAAGAACAATAGAAGGCTTTTTCAGGCAAGCAACCCGCAAAGATTCCTTGAAATGCTAAAGGAGAAAGAGGATATTATTAATAATGAACTGCCGGAAATGCTTAGTTATTACAATAAGACCCTGGAAAAGGAGGAAACCAACTTCTACAAGGGCAAGGCAGGGCTGAAAAATGTATTTGAAGACCAGATAGAAACAGGCAAGGAGATTCTTGTTTTAGGGGCCTCTCCCTTGGCATATGAAATCCTGCAGTTTTATTTCAAGTGGTTTGACAAGAGAAGGAAGGAAAAGGGAATTAAAACAAGGGTGATATTCAATAAGGCAGAAAAAAAACTGAAAATTCCTCTGGCAGATATAAAATATCTTCCTCAGAAATATACCTCGCCTCTTGCTGTCAACATCTACGGCGAAAAGGTTGCTATAATCCTCTGGAGCAGGGAGAATCCCATAGCCATTGTTATAAAAAACAGGGAGATTTCTGAAGGCTATAGAAAGTATTTTGAGCTCATGTGGAAGGTTGCGAAAAAATAGAAGCTCTGGCGCATAACAGAAAGACTCATAAAAATAATCTTGCCAGCTTAACCATCTCTTCAGGATGCCAGTAAGCCAAACCATATCTTTTGTCCAGCCACATTGCTAATGAATCATACAATGGATACTCTTCTATATCCCTGTCTATCTGATTTTGAATAAGGTTTGAAAGATTTAATTCAGTTAATTTAAATAATAGCTTGATTCTTTCATCGTAAGTTATCTTATGCTCGTCATTTTCTACTTCAAGTTTAAAAAATGCGCATTTTCTGTATTTATCCAGCAGATTTTCTGTTTGGCTCATTTTAATACTGGATAAGTTATTTAAGCTT
This sequence comes from Candidatus Pacearchaeota archaeon, assembly GCA_016181905.1. Lineage (GTDB taxonomy): Archaea > Nanobdellota > Nanobdellia > Pacearchaeales > GW2011-AR1 > JACOYM01. The sequence continues at coordinate 6,113 of JACOYM010000019.1, forward strand.
AAAAAACCTTGTGAAATAAAACTTCTTTATATATTTTATAAAGTATATATCGTAGTATATAATAGAAAGCCAAAAAAAAAAGAAATTGTAAAAAAGGGGTAAAAAATTTTGCAAAATTTTTTTAAAACTAAAAAGAAAAAAGAGCCCTTTTATGTATCAAGGCGGGAAAGGGCTCTTGTTTAATTAGGAAATTTCATGTAGAAAAGCTTCATGCAATTTTATCTTCGTATCTGTGAATGGTTAAGCATCTTTAGATAGTCAATAAAGTTAAGGTTAGTTTTTCCTGATTTCTTATCAGATTTCCAAAAAGAGCGTACTAACAAAAACCCAACACCATCTAAAAAAAGACAAGCAACACCTAAAAAAGCGAATACTATTTGCTGCACATTTTTTGGCACTCCTATAATATTTAATACTATAAATATTATTAGCAAGCATAATAGTGCCGCAAATATCAAAATTGCCTTCACAATCATGTTTTTTCACCCCCCTATTATTATTCCTTGTTTTTTATTATTCTTCACCAATCTCTGTATGGAGCGTTCTTTTACAGCACCTCACACACCAGATAGGTTTTATGTGGCCATTTTTCTTTTTTTTGCTAATCCTGCGCCGAATTGTCTGTTTATTGTTGCATTTTTTGCAGCACAGCACTACACTTATAGTTTGTATCTCTTTTGCCAATATCATCACCACCTTTCTTTATAAGATTTAAAGTTTGACAGAAGCCTCTGACTCTAAAAGAAAAAAGAGAGAGGCTCCTGCCCCAAGGACCACCTGAGAATGCACTACATGAGGATACAGAAGTGAACAATAGAAAGCAAAGCAGGACTTTACTCCAATGCACTCACACAAAAGCTCTCGTTATGTTGCATTCAGAAGATGCAAAGGCTTGCTATGATTTTGTTTGCTTCTTTTTTGCCGAGATAGAGTCTATGGCAGATAATATATTTTCTAATAGTCTTGAAATTGTTGCATACCTTCCCATATGCCAAACATTTGTCTCACTCTCATACCATTCATCCACCTTTTTTTTCATCTCTCTTAACTCTCTCTTCATCAGTGTCATGCGGTTAACTTTATTTCCCAATTTTCCATCCTCCACTTCTTATTTTGTCTTTAGCGCGCAAACTCCCCCTTTGCATCCACGCTGCTCCTCTCCTACCCCTGCTAATGCCAATGTCAAGCAATCCTTAGCAGCATCTTTGTCAAGCCTTACTGCCTCTTTTGCCAGCTCTCTTGTAACTTTCCGGAAGTCAGAAACATTCTCATAGCAGACACCATTGCCATACACAACATGAGAAAGTTTCTTCATGGTTTGTGCTATTTCTTTATCAGGATAATTAAACCCTTGTTGGTTCTCAACTAACCATGCAAGCTCATCCATTGCATCTTTTGTGCAGCATTTCATGCAAAAGACATGGCCCTCCTCTTTCCAGAAATCATCTTTGTATTTTTCTTCAAGCGCGGTTATTTTTGTGCATAAAACTTCTTTATCAAATGCTTTTTCATTGCTGTTTGCATAGGCAAATGGCAGCAACAATGCAAACATTGATAAAATAATCAGAAATCTTTTCATTTTCCTTCTCCTCCTAATTTCTTAGTTTGCTTTTTTTCTCATCCTCTGAGAAATACCAATGATAAAAACGGCTGGCGGAAAAAGAATAATCAGCAAAGTGAGACCAATTATTTTGGCTATTTCTCTTTTTCCTTCCATTTTTAATACCTCTTGATAAGCAGAAAGAAACTCAGGCAGAACAGCAAGTGCCACGGCAAATCCGCATATAATCCAGCCACCAATTATGAATAACCAAACTAAAAACCACATTTTACATTCCCTCCCTATCATAGCGAATTATCATTGGCCTATTGCGCTGTGCATCTAAGTAGTGGTTAAGCTTGGCCAACTCTCTCCTGAATGACAGAACAAACTCAAACAACAGCCCAATTATTCCGGCAATAATCATCATAATCTCCATAGTCTCTCCTTTCTATAAAATTAGTTTTTTATAACTTTTTTAGCCTCCTTTACTTTACAGAGTGTCTTTCCTCAATCTTGTCAATTACCTCAAACTTTTCTCTTAATGTTTTCTTCCAAGAATTGGCAGTTTCCTTGTCTGGCGCAAACTCACTTATTAATCCTTCGCGGGAAATCCTTCTTAATAATTTTTTGAAGTCTTCCAATTTAACAATAACAATTCTTTCCATGCCTAATGAAGTTATTCTTAAATATCCTGGATATATGGGGCTTCTCATTTTATCCTCCTTTCTCCCAAAAAGCCAGAGGGCACTCTGCAGTTGCATGCTCCCGCCGCCATGAAGGCTAATAAGCGAAGCTGCCCCTCAGAAACGCCAGCCTTAACAAGAAGCGTCAGCTCTTGAATGCTAACAAGCCCCCTGGCTATTTTGTTTTACCTTCTTGCATCCTTTCTTGTTTTATCCCACAGCAATGCCAATAATGCCGGGGTTGCCTGCGCGCTCTTCCTCAAACATGTTTCTGACGCAAACAGCAAAGTGCTGAGATGCTGATTTTCCAGTTTGCTTATCTATGGTTGAGCCTGTAACTGCCAACGGAACTATAAGCTCATTCTTGCCCTCAAAATCAAGAGCAATATTCTTAAGCTGGGCTCCAAACAAAACAGCACTCAGGCAGTCAGGAAGGCAGATATGGGCAATGTCTCCTGGTTTGTAGCCATCTTTAAGCCTGACTATCAAATCAACCTCTTCTCCTACCCTGAAGTCTGGGGCAATCTCATCTTTTCTTTTGAGCGCCACAGAAACAGGAACCTTTCCTTGATACTCTGCCCAATCCTCTTCTTTCATATATGTAATCTGGACAGCTGCCACTCCTTCTTTCACTTCTATTGTCCTTATGTTGCGTGCTTGAATTGCTTCCTCAAGTGAAAGCTCTTTGCCATCCACAATCACACAACCACTGCCTGATTTTACAACACCTGCTTTGAACATAGACTGCATCATGCCAACAGCAGCAATGCTGTCTATGGTGGAATACAGCCTTCCTTCAGGCCCAAACTGCGAGCATACCCAGTTTGCTGCCTTTATCCCGTCTATTATGTCCTTTGCGCTAGCTGAGATAAAAAGCACAGCTGCAGCAAAAGCAGTTTCTGCCCTGCTCTCTACCATATGCCTATCTGCAACACGAAGTTGCCCATCCACTGCTTCAAGATGGTTTCTCACAAAATTAAGAGCCTTTTGTTTGGCCTGACCTGAAGAATAATCAAGCCATATTTCATATGCGTCTCTGCAGGATGCTGGCTCTTTCGGAGGGTATGCTATTTTATGGGCATTGACAACATCCCACGCCATCTCAAACCCCTCATGACATGCCTTTTTCAGGGCGGGTGTTATCTTTGGAAATCCCTTAAAAGCACCGAGTGATGAAAGCAGATATCTTGCTGCAAGCTCTGAGTAATGCTCTGAAATAGAATTAGAATCAGGATACATTCTCAAGCCCCTGCCCTTTTCCCACATACTCTTCTCTCGCTCAATTCCAGCAAGGATTATTGACTCTGCTTTTCTCATGTCATCGCTTGAGCCATTATTAGAGCCGCTTCCAGAGCCATTGCCTCCGCTAAAGCAGAACATTGCAATAGCAGAAGCAATCTTGCATGCAGTTTGCTCACAGCAAAGATGAGAATAGTCTGCAGTTGCCCTTGTCAGAACCCTGAAATCCTTTTCAATTCCAGGCAGGACAGCAATGCCTATCGTATCTGGATAATCCTCTACAGAAACAGCATCATCAGCAAGGAGCATCTTTATTGTCTTTACTATGTGCCTAAATCTGCCGGGCTCTGCCACCTCAACCTTGCTGATGTCACTATTGCCTTCTTCATCTGTCACAATAGCCTCATATTTTCCAGGAGAAAGGGGAAATTCTATTGTCGCCCCTATCTTTTGGATTATTTGGCCTGGCGTGATTTCCTTGCCTTCCAACAGCATTGTTACTGGTTTGCCATCATGAATAATGCTGGCTGTAAACGCGCCATTACCGCAGCCAACAACAAGCTTGCCATAAACAACATCATCCTTGTAAACATATGGTGGCACAACAAACTCGCCATATGGGTCTTTGGCTACTTCAAACTGCTTTTCAACAACAGCCCAGTCAAGTCCAGAAAGGGCTTGAGCATGAATAGTGAATTTGGTCATGTTCTGGCTTGCCCTGAAAGCAACCTGCGCCTCGCCATCTTTAATTGTGACAAGCCTGCATAAAAGTGTTTCAGGAGACTTGACCCTTGCTGGTTCAACTGATGTAAATTCTATGGCTGTTTCCTTGCCATACACATCCCCTGCACCAATCTCTCCTACTTCTATACTTCCCATTTCAATTTCCTCAATTTCCCTTACCATTTTAACAACTGGCTCAGCTGATGCAGCAAACATCATAGTATCAAGAGAGGGAGATTCTAAAGACCTCCCAATTGAAGAGTCCATAATCATACTCCTGTAACTATGAAAACTATGAAAAAATCTGGGGTCAGAAACTCCTCTGAGATTCCCCAGTACAACACCTGGCTCATTTGTAATATTCCACAGCGACAATTCCGGCTTCTCAACCATTGCATGATGCTTTTTATATTCTGTAATCCCTTTCTTCATCGCTGCTGCAAAGCCAGTTTCAAGTGTGTTGGAAACAGTTATCCTTGCATCCTGCACTACAACAAGGACTTCTGTTTCATCCCCTGCACCAGTAGTGTTGATTTTTAAAACTACCTCATCGCCTGGCTTGACAGCCTTGGGAAATTTAACATCAAGCTCAAGCTCATTTGGATGCACAAAGATTGTGTAACCTTCATATAGAGAGGGTTTGCCGTCATCATCAAGGACGGCTCCTATGAGGCATATGCCATAAGGCTTGGGCACAGGAATCTCAATATCCTTAGATTTTATCTCTATATAAGAGGTTTCTTTGGT
>JACOYM010000020.1 GCA_016181905.1 Candidatus Pacearchaeota archaeon
TAGAGGTTTGGTGGCAGCAACAGATTGTTCCCTGGCTTTGGATTCAGGAAAGTCATAGGATATAGGAACTATATACTGCCGAACAAGCTGAAAGGCTTAACTCCATTCTATCTTTGGGCTACGCACATGTTCAAGAGGTTTGCAGGGACTTATGGGTATATATTCACGAAGGACATGAAGTTCATGCAGGAGTTGCTTTGCCATGAGAAGATTGAAACAACAAGCCGGCATTATGTTGAGGGCGTTGCTGTTGCAAGGGGCAATGACATTGAGAAAATGAAGAACAAGCTGTTTGACTACAAGTTTTATGAAAGCATCAAGGGAGAGAATGAGGACATTCCTGCGGTATGGGATGAGATAAAGAGTTAACGATTGTTAACCTTTAATCATCCTATATGTAAAAAATAACGCATAGCTGGAAAATATGAGTATAGCAACCCATCTTGGCACAAGGTTTAATGCTGTAAACAGGACTGCAATTACTGATGTTATAAAGCCAGCTCCCAAAATTGCATCATTAGTTCCCTTATCCCTGAAAGCAATAAATAAAATAATAAATGATACAAGAAGGATTCCTGTCATAAAAGTCTGGCCCGTCAAGTTATTAACTTCCTTTACGAAATCAAATATATTGTCAGTCAGGCTTGTATTTGTCAGGTCATAGACCGACTTTGTTGCATTTACCATTTTCAAGTCTCAGGCTTAACTTTCATCATCACTATAAATATTATCATAATAAGAGTAACTGTAATGATTGCCTTGATTATTTTTGGCACGATTGGGTGTATTTTACCTTGTGAATCCTCTTGTACCTGGTCAACAAGCCTTCCGGTTGTCCCAATGCTGTCTTTCATAAGCTTTGCTCCCTGCAAAACAGAGTCAATGGCGCCAACCGCAGCAGATACTATGGAAAATTCAGCATCATCAAGCCTTGTCTTTATCTTGTCAATAGTCCCATTTTTTTGAGTTTCTAACTCCGTATAGTTTGCCGATACATTAGCCAATCGCAAATAAGTATCAGCATCAGAAGAGCCATAATCTGCGCCAATGCTTCCAGCTGCAAAGAGCAATACAAATAACACGCCTGAGAATATTATGACGCCAATGACCAATTCTGTGTATTTCATGACCTCACTCTCCAGACAACCAATAACCCCATAATCACAATCAAAATATATATGGTTGTGCTAACATAAGAAATCCCCATGAATATCATGCCAATCAACCCAGCCAAAAACAATATTACAGAGACAGCAATGCTGAATATCCCCAAGCCAGCCACAGAGCCTGCAAAAATTATTGTGTAAAACAATCCAGAGCTTCCAAACAGCGCTTTTGCCTCTGCCTGAATTTTTGTTGCAAGCTCCAAAATCGCAACAGGAATTTTAGAGCCATCTATGTAGCCAACTGCATACACCCTTGAGCTTGAATTTGTTGAATTATACTGACACAATAAAGTTGCGGATGATGAGCTTGAAGCGGTGGAGCATACAACCGAATCCCCGACCAATACCTCAAGAGTACCTGTCCTTGTCAGTCCGTCAGGGTCGGAAAAGAAAAATGAAAATGTCTGTGTCAGATTATTGAAATTAATATAGCTGATTATCCTATTTGTCTTGTCTATTTTCGCAAAAGGGTCTGATAATGTATTGATTTTTAATGTTATTGTTGTTGTGAATATTTTTGAGCCTAAATTTACTGTTGAAAAATCCTTGTATGTTGCCAATAATTCATAATAGGCATCATCAAAATCAACATCAAGAATGCTCTTGCCTTCTGCATTTGTCTTTCCCATTGCTATAGTTATGTATCCGCTTTCAGCAACGTAATATCTTTTTAACTTGATTGTCGCATCTTTTAAGAAATTTCCAGATTCATCCTTAATCTGGAATGTAACATCAGTTGAATTTCCTAGAGAGAGCAAGTATAGGTCAATGACATTATTGCTTCTGTTTACGAGGGTGAAGAAAAAATCCCTTTTCTTGTACTTATCCGTAACATAAGAAATCCTATAATCAGCAGGGGTCAGCAAGTCTATGAAAAAAGAGCCGTTTTGCGTTGAGAAATTTGCCGAATAAACATCAGACACGAACTCAAACCTTACGGGGCTTTCATTGAATCTCATTGACTTGCCAACTAATTCATCATAGAAAGTAATATTGACTGAATTGGTTGTATAGACTTGAAAAGTGTGATTCCACAGGCTGTCTGTGTCATTTAATTTCAGACTGACAAACTGGTCTGCATAATCATTTGACTGGAATTTTATGCCGTAAGTCCCATTGATGAGGTAATAAATAATGGTTCCCGTATCTGTGCTTTGGTTGTTTGAATAATTTTGGTAAGGGGAATCTGTCTTGTTTAGCCTTGATGAAAATGAAGCTATGGAATCGCCTGTTGTTACCGTAGTTGCATTCAATATAAGCTTGATGCGCCCCAATTCAAAAGAGAAATTTTTTATTTGTAAGACAGAAATATTGATGGCAAATGACCTATTGATGTATGGAGTGCTGTTTATGGTTAGATTATATGTTCCTGCCCTTACCATTAATGTCGCATAGCCAGTTGAATTTGAAAGATTGACAAGGGAGCTTCCATTAACCCTTGCTCCTATATTCAGGAGCTGTGCATTGCTTATAACTTCGGTTGCGTTCACATATATCAATGACTGGAATATAGAGCCTTGAAAGCTTCCGCTGTCTGTTATATTTATCTTTGTGAATGTTCTGTTGAAATATCCCCCGCTTTCATTGCTTCCAAATGTAAAATTATAGTATGAGGAATTAAACCTTAGCATGTCATTGCCGCTTCCGAGGGTGTTATTTAACAGAAGTATAGTTCCATTTCTTGTGCTTAAATTAACCTCCCAGCTTGAATTGAAAAGCCTGACTGATATGTTGTTTATTGCAGCTGCATCAAATTCGTCTTTTGCGGTTAAGGTGAATAAAGCAAGTCCAGGGTCTGATGGGGGTGGTGCTGCTGGATTTGGATCTCTATTCGGCACTCCTGTGCTGCATGGAAACACTCTTATTGAATAAATCCTGAATTCATCATCTTTGGATTGTGCTTGCATTGTGAGATTAAAATTTGTTGCTGTCCCAAAAGTATATGAGGCGTTATTTGTGTCGCTTCCGTTCCACCACCACCCAAAAGTGTTTGCGGAAGTTATGCCAAAAGTCACATTAAAAACAACATCATCCTGAACTGATTGTATTACTTGCTCAAAACTGGCATCATTTGCCCTTGCATTCAGGTATTCATCAGGACCAGCTCCTGCCCCTAAACCTATGCTTATATCCTCTCCAAATAGGTCAACTCTTGTTGTAGTGCCGTTTGCAGGAAGGCTGTCATGAAAAGCAATAGGAAAAGGGTTAGAATTATCCCCATGCCTCTTGCTTGAGAAATTCACGCTAACACAATCATCGGTTGTAAAAATAGGAGCAAGCTTTCCTGTAAAAATCGCTTCGGTAAATCTTTGATTCACTGCATCATCTTTCGTGCTGCTGATGTTCAAAAATCCATTTTGCACATTGTATGGTGTGTTTCCGTGAAGCTGAAACAAGGAAAAATTAAGCTCAGTATGCTCTGCATAATTGACATAGAATTTATAATCTGATGAATTTCTTGAAGCATTGTAATTCCACCCAACGCAAGGGATGCCGCCGTCACATTTTGGGATGGCATTAACAATATTCAAGCTGAGCAAAAATAATGCAAAAATCAGGATTAATGGTTTAAGTTTCATTGCAATCTCTTATTTGCCAATGGATTTTTCTTGTAGCCTAACCTATCTTGTTCCTTTGCTTTAGATAAGCATTGCTTACATTTGTATTCTTGAGGGTATAATGGCATTACCCTTACATGAGTATGCTTCCCACAAACACAACATATTACCTTATAGCTTGTTTTCCTGCTTGTCCTTGTCAATGCAAGGTAAGCACGATAAATTCGGTGTATTGCCTCAATATTGAAGTCTGCCTTGCAGTTAGGGCATTGCAGCCTTATCTCCGGCATTACTTCTATCTGCAACTTTCCATTTTTCAATATTTTATCCTGTGGCATTTTATTTCATGCACTCTGACCTTTTTTGGCATATAATGCAGTAGCGAGCAATAGCACATATACTGTCATCACAATGACAAAATTATCAAAAATGAATTTAGTAAATACAAATTGCGATGCATAAGATGAAATCTGCTGATTAATGGTTATTTCCCTGTAAATATTTGCAAATAAAGCCCCAACCCATATAATAAACGCAAGTATGGGGACAGAAATCCAAAACAGAGCGGGATGCGATGATATGAACCAAGCCCCCGCAATAGTCGCAAAACCAAGCCCTATAACAATAAAAAGAAATGCCTTGTCAAACAAATTAAGATATTTAGTTGTTAGGGAGGAGGATATAGCCTTGCCCTCTGAAGTTATAAACTCGGATTCCTGAAACTTATCGTTTACCTTCGATAG